>NZ_JAFLXH010000017.1:0-119386 GCF_019891515.1 Pseudomonas sp. Wu6
TGCTTACTTTTGCGCTTTTCAAAAGTGAGCCGCCGTCAGGGCGGAACCCTAAGTGGCCGTTACCGCAGAAACGGATATGTACTCGGTCTGATCCAACATCCTGGTCGGCCCCGAGGCCGCCATCGGGGGCAAGCCCCTCCCACATTTGAGCCAGGATCGACACAAAATTCTGGTCGGCTCTGAGGCCGCCATCGGGGGCAAGCCCCCTCCCACAGTTGGGCCAGGATCGACACAAAATTCTGGTCGGCTCTGAGGCCGCCATCGGGGGCAAGCCCCCTCCCACAGTTGGACCAGGATCGACACAAAATTCTGGTCGGCTCTGAGGCCGCCATCGGGGGCAAGCCCCCTCCCACAGTTGGACCAGGATCGACACAAAATTCTGGTCGGCTCTGAGGCCGTCATCGGGGGCAAGCCCCCTCCCACAGTTGGATTGTGGAGCATCCGTAAATAGTCATAGGCTGCTCCCTCCCCCAGCGTCGCACCAAAGCTGTGTAGACACCTAGGGTGCCACGGACGATCAAGGCAGCCTGGAACTCACGTTCACTTATGCAAAATCGCCCGATGAATATCCCCCAACGCCATGATGCGCTGGGCGGCATTGAGCTTGATCGCCTCCTTGGGCATGCCGAACACCACACAACTGGCCTCGTCCTGGGCCACCGTGGCGGCGCCGGCGTCAAGCATCTCCTTGAGCCCGCGCGCGCCGTCGTCGCCCATACCGGTCATGATGATGCCCGTAGCGTTCCTGCCAGCGAACCTGGCCACCGAACGAAACAGCACATCCACCGAAGGCCGGTGCCGGTTGACCAGCGGCCCGTCGATCACCTGAGCGTGGTAATAGGCGCCGCTGCGGGTGACCATCAAGTGCTTGCCGCCAGGGGCAATCAGGGCCAGGCCGGGCAGGATACGGTCATTGTTGCGCGCTTCGCGCACCTCGATCTCGCAGACGCTGTTGAGACGCTCGGCAAACGAGGCGGTGAATTTTTCCGGCATGTGCTGCACGATCACCATGCCCGGGCACACCCGCGGCAGTGCCGTCAGCACCGCCTCCAGCGCCTGGGTGCCACCGGTGGAGGTGCCGATGGCGACAATACGTTCGGTGGTGTGCGCCATGGCCTGGCCATTGGCGGCGGGCAAGATTGCATCCGCACTGAGCTTGCCGGCCGGTGCCGGTAACGGCGTCACGCTGACGCTGCGCTTTCCCAGGTTCCTGACGTTGGCATTAGCCGCGGCACGGATCGCCGCCACCAACTCGGCCGCCGACTCGATCAGAAAACTCTTCAGGCCGGTCGTGGGCTTGGTAATGATTTCCACGGCACCCGCTGCCAGCGCCTGCAGGGAGGTTTCCGCGCCTTTTTGGGTCAGCGACGAGCAGATCACCACCGGTGTCGGCCGCTCGCTCATGATTTTCCTGAGAAAGGTGATGCCGTCCATGCGCGGCATTTCTACATCCAGCACGATCACATCCGGCCATTCCCGGGCGAGTTTGTCCATGGCGAAAATCGGGTCGGAGGCGGCCCCCATCACATGGATATCCGGCGTGTCAGCGAGAATCGCCAGCAGTACCTGGCGCACCACGGCCGAGTCATCGACCAGCAGCACACTGATTTTTTTGGTAGGCATCTTGTTGAAGTGTTCCCATAGGTTGGTGCCGGACCCAGACGTTGCCGTTCCACAGGTCGAACATGATCGTGCGGTAACCGGTACTGCCCATGTCCTGGGCCGTCAGGTGCAATTGATAGCGCTCGGCCAGGGCCAGCGCCGCGCGAATATTCAGGCTGGCCACGTCGTGGGTCGGCAGGCGGCGCTGGTGATCGGGAAACATCTCGCCGCCGCCGAACAACTTGACCTGGTAATCCTGCGCCCCCGTGCCATTGGCCTGGGCGTGGCGCAGCAGCAGTTCCATGGCTTCGTCGCCATAGCGGCCGTCCAGGGGCTGATGATTGCGCAGGCGCCCCGGCAGCATGAAATGACACATGCCGCCGATCCGCCGTTGCGGGTGCCAAAAGGTGATCGCCACGCAGGAACCGAGCAAGGTGCGCAGGCGCGTCGGCCGTGTCGCAAAGCTGACCTGGCCAGGCGCCAACACCACTTCGCTCACACCGACTGGTTTTTTCATGGCTTGCGGTAAATCGACGGCGCCACCAGCTTCAAGGTGTCGTTGACACCGTTGAGGCTTTCCGAATGGCTGATGATGAAATAACCGCCGGGCTTGAGCAGCGGCAACAGACGCGCGACCACCTGGCTCTTGGTCTGCTGGTCGAAATAGATCATCACGTTGCGCAGGAAGATCACCTCGAACTCGCCCAGGGCCGGCAGCGCTTCGTTCAGGTTGACCTGCACAAAATTGACGCGGTTGCGCAAGGCCTTGTCGATCAGGAAGGTGCCCTCCTGGCGGCCAATGCCTTTGAGGCAATACTTGGTCAGCAGCGGCTGGGGCAGCGTCGCGGCGCGCTCCATGGCGTAGTGGCCGTTGCGCGCCTTGGCCAGCACCTGGGTGCTGATGTCCGAGCCGATCACTTCCCAAGGCGTGGTGCCCAGGCCCTCGGCCAGGGTCATCGCCAGGCTGTAGGGTTCTTCGCCCGAGGAACTGGCCGCGCTCCACACGCGAAATACCTTGCCCGGCGCGGCCCCGGGCAGCACCTGCTGGCGCAGGAAGTCGAAGTGCTTGGGCTCGCGAAAAAAATAGGTTTCGTTGGTGGTCAGCAAATCCAGCGCAACCTGCAGCTCACCCTTGCGTTGGTCACTCATGATCAGCTTGAAGTACTCGCCGTAGCTGTGCAGCTCGTAGTGCTTGAGGCGCTTGAACAGGCGCCCGGCCACCAGGGCTTTCTTGGCCGGCGACAGGTTGATGCCGGCCGCGCGGTACAGCCAGCTCTGGAACTGGCCGAATTCACGATCGTCGATGGAGGCGGTATCTGGCATGGTCGGGACTCAACGCGGATCGAGGTCGAGGGCCGCCGCCTGGCCGTCCTCGGCGAGGCTGGACATCTCATCGATGGACAGCACCTTGTCCACCTCCAGCACAATCACGAACTTGCCGTCGACCTTGGCCATGCCACCGATGAAATCGGCGCGAATCCGCGCGCCGAAACTGGGCGGCGGCTCGATCTGCGCGGCGGGGATCTCCTGCACGGCGGACACGGTGTCGACCAGCAACCCGATATCCTGGGGCCGGCCGTCGTCGGTATTCGCCTCGATGATGATCACGCAGGAGCGCCGGGTGATGGCCGAGTTGGCCCGCCCGAAGCGCGCCGACAAGTCCACCACCGGCACCACCGCGCCGCGCAGGTTGATCACCCCGCGCACGAACGCCGGCATCATCGGCACCACGGTCAGGCTGCCGTATTCGATAATTTCCTTGATGCCCAGAATGCCGATGGCGAACATTTCACCGCCGAGCATGAAGGTCAGGTATTGCGCGTCCTCATCCACCGCAACCGCGGTATGCCGAGTCGTCATCACTGCGCCCATGTCACTCTCCTTGTAGGCCCGTATCGATCGTGGGATCAGAAGCGGGTGAAGTCCGATTCGTCAGGTGCGCCGGCCATGTTGTAGGCGAAGGCCTTGCGCGGTGCCTGTGGTTTCGGGCGCGGCGGCTGACGGCTGGGCTTGCTGCCGGGGCTGTCGACGCCGCTGCTTTGAACCGCGGACTTTGGGGTTGAATCGAGCACGAAGAAGCTCATGGCTTGCTGCAATTGCTCGGCCTGGCTGCTCATTTCTTCGGCCGTGGCCGCCAGTTCCTCGCTGCTCGACGCATTTTGCTGGGTCACCTGGTTGAGCTGGGTCATCGCGGTGTTGATCTGCCCGACACCGGCGGCCTGTTCTTCGGAGGCGGCGCTGATTTCCTGCACAAGGTCGGACGTTTTGTTGATGGACGGCACCATTTCGTCAAGCAGCTTGCCGGCCTTCTCAGCCATGTCCACGCTGCTGGACGACAGCTCGCCGATTTCCTGGGCCGCGACCTGGCTGCGCTCGGCCAGCTTGCGCACTTCGGCGGCCACCACGGCGAAGCCTTTGCCGTGCTCGCCGGCCCGAGCGGCCTCGATGGCGGCGTTGAGGGCGAGCAGATTGGTCTGGTAGGCGATGTCATCGATGATGCTGATGCGTTGGGCGATTTTCTTCATCGCCACCACGGTCTGCTGTACCGATTCGCCGCCTTCGGTGGCTTCCTTGGCGGCCTTGCTGGCCATGCCATCGGTGACCTTGGCATTCTCGGTGTTCTGGTTGATGCTGGCGCTCATCTGCTCCACCGAGGCGCTGGTTTCCTCGACACTGGCGGCCTGTTCACTGGTGGCCTGGCTCATCGATTGCGCCGTGGCGCTGACCTGTTCGGAGGCGCTGGCAAGGTTATCGGCGGCGTTACGCACTTCGCCGATGATATGCGCCAGCTTGCCGACCATGTTGCGCATGGCGTTGAGCACCATGCCGGTTTCATCCTTGGCACCCGGCTCGATGTGGGCATTGAGGTTGCCTTCGGCCAATTGTTCGGCGGCGGTTGCGGCCTGCCTCAACGGGCGGGAAATAATCCGGGCGATGAATACCGCCAGGCCCAGGCCGATCAACAAGGCCGCGACCAGTACCGCGCTGATCGACAGGCGTGCGTTTTCATACAGCGCCGAGCCCTTGTCACCCGCAACCGTCGCACCGGCATCATTGATCTCGATCATTTTTTGCAGGCGGCTGGTTACCTCATCGAAATGCCCCTTGGACTCTCCCCTGAGCAAACCACGTGCCTGGACTTCCTGGTTCTGCCGGGAAAACTCGAGCACTTGCTTGCTGCTCGCCAAGTACGCGTCCCACGCACTTTTCACGCTGGCCAGCAGTTGGCGATCTTCGTCGTTCGACAGCAACTGCTCGTAGGTGCCCATGCGGGTGTCGAACTGTTGGCGCGCGTCGGCGGCCTCACGTTCGGCCTGGGCCTTTTCCTCGGCGATGTCGGTCGCAAGGTGGCGGTTTTCTTTCAAGCGATAGTTGGCGGCAAAAAAACGCATGCCGGCCGCTGCGCGCATGGAAGGCATCCAATTGCCCCTGATGTCCTGGGCCGCCTGGTTGACGGCGCCGAGCTGGAGGATGGCGAAGCCACCCATGGCCGCAGTGAGCGCCAGGACCACCAGGAACGAGCTGATCAGCTTGGTGGAAATTTTAAGATCGTAGAACCATTTCATCGGGGAACCTCCATGGAATTGCTTATGCGTCAGCGAGCGACGACCGGCGGCGATTGAGGCGCCTGGGGCGTGCGGGCTTCCAGTTGTACGAGTTGGTTGAGCAGTGCCGGTACATCCAGGATCAGGGCCACCGCGCCGCTGCCCAATATGGTCGAGCCGCTGATGCCGCGCAGCGCGCCGAACAGCTTGCCCAACGGTTTGATCACGGTCTGGAACTCACCGAGCAGGTCATCCACCACCAGCCCGGCCTTGTGCTCGGCGTAGCGCACCACCACCACGTTCTGGCGCCGTGCGGCCGGCCCTTCGTGGCTGAAGTGTTCACGCAGGTCCACCAGCGGCAAGACCTCGCCACGCAGGTCCAGATAGCCGTCGTCGCGGCTGGACTGGCGCTGGCGTTCATCCAGTTCGATACATTCCTGGACCATGTCCAGGGGAATCACATAGGTGGATTGGTCGATGCCGACCAGAAACCCATTGATGATCGCCAGGGTCAGCGGCAAGCGGATGCGCACCACCGTGCCCTCGCCGGGGCGGCTGTCCAGGTCGACGGTGCCGCGTAACAAGGTGATATTGCGCTTGACCACGTCCATGCCGACGCCCCGCCCGGACAGGTTGGTCACCGCCTCGGCGGTGGAGAAACCCGCTTCGAAGATCAGGTTGTAGATCTCCTGGTCGGTCAGCACCGCGCCGCTGGCCACCAGCCCGCGTTCCTGGGCCTTTTGCAGGATGCGTTCGCGGTTGAGCCCGGCGCCGTCGTCGGCGATTTCGATTACGATGCTTCCGGAGTCATGGTAGGCATTGAGGCTCAAATGACCCTTGGTCGGCTTGCCGGCCGCCTGTCGCGCATCGGCGCTTTCGATACCGTGGTCCATGGCGTTGCGCAGCAGGTGCATCAGCGGGTCGCCGATTTTCTCGACCACGGTCTTGTCCAACTCGGTGTCCGCACCGCTGATGCTCAGTTCGATGTCCTTGCCCAATTCCTGGCTGATATCGCGCACCACACGGCGAAAACGGTTGAACGTGTCACCAATGGGGATCATGCGCAGGTGCAGGGCGCCATCGAGGATTTCTTCCACCAGCGCCGATACCGTCGAGGTCGCCTCTTGCAAAGGGTCGTTGTTACAGGAGCGGGCCAGCAGGCTTGAGCCGGCACTGGCGATCACCAATTCGCCGACCAGGTTGATCAGCTCGTCGAGCTTGTCGGCGTTGACCCGCACGTAATTGCCGTCGCGGGGTTTCGCTTCGCTGGCTGGCGCAGAACGCTGCGGTGTCGCCGCCACAAGGCTCTGCTCTGCCTGGGTGACCTGGTCGCCGGCGGCGACCGCCGTGCTGCCGGGCGCTTCGTCGACCGCACTGATGTGCACCTCGCAGTCGTCACGCACAAAGTCGAACACTTCGTTGAGGGTGGCGTGACTGGCCGTCGAACGCAGGTCGATCTCGAACCCCAGGTAGCAGCTTTCCGGGTCCCAACGGTCCATGGGCGGGATGCTGTCGGTCAGGGTGGTGACCTGCAGCACCTGACCCAGGGTCTCGAGGTAGCGCAAAAACGACAGCGGGTCCATGCCGTTACGGAACACGTCGACGCCGAAGCGCAGGGAGAGGTGCCAGAGCACGTCGACCGTCGCGTCGTCGGCCACCTCTGCGGTTTCGACGCCGGCAGCGGCGGTTCGCATCGGCTGATAGGCACTCAGTGCCTCGCGCAATGCCTCACCGCGCTCCAGCGCTGCAGGCGTCGGCGCCTCACCGCGGTTGGCGACCACTTCGACCAGTTCGAGCATGTGGTCGCCGCATTTGAGCAGCAGCGCGATCAACGCGGCGTCCACCGCTACCTTGCCTTCGCGCAGGCGGTCAAGCACGTCTTCGACGATATGCGTGAACCCCACGATCGACGCCAGACCGAAAAGGCCCGCCGAACCCTTGATGGTGTGTGCGGCGCGGAAAATCGCGCCGATGGCATCCTGGTCGCCGGGCTCGCTTTCCAATTGCAGCAGGGATTGCTCCATGGCCTGCAACAGCTCGCGTGCCTCAACGATGAATGTCTGCTGTGCCTGATCGAGATTGATGCTCACCTGGACTGTCCTTGTCGATCAAAAAAACATGGGAAGTGGCGACTACAAGCCTGCGCTACGGCACAGTTGCAGTGCGTGCATGACCGCCTGGCTTTGGCCGGTCACACTCAAGGCCGTACCGGCAACGCCCGCCTCACGCTGGACCACTGCGAGCAACTGCAAACCGGCGCCATCCATCTCCGTGACCTGCGACAGATCCAGCTCCAGGCGGGGAGTCGCGCCGATCCGGGGCAGCAGCGCAGCCGCCAGTTCCGCTACGGTGTAGATGGTCAGCTCGCCGTCGATGCGCACGCAGGCAGTATCGTCGACTGTTTCAGTGGTAATCGGCATGGGAGCCTCCCTGGCGCCGGGATCAAGGCAGGATCAGTTTAGACACTGCCGCCAACATCTGCGCCGGCTGGAACGGCTTGACCACCCATGCCTTGGCGCCGGCGGCCTGGCCCTCGGCCTTCTTCGATTCCTGGGACTCGGTGGTCAGCATGATGATCGGGGTGAACTTGTAATTGGCCAGCTTCTTGACCTCCTTGACGAAGGTGATGCCGTCCATGTTGGGCATGTTCACGTCGCTGATGATCAAGTGCACTTTCTGCCCGGTGAGCTTGCTCAGGGCATCCTTGCCGTCGCTGGCCTCGATGACGTCGTAGCCGGCGCTTTTCAAGGCGATGCCGACCACTTGCCGCACGCTGCTGGAGTCGTCGACCACTAATACATTCTTTGCCATGATGTGCTCCTAAAAGAAGGTGATGTCTTGAGAGTTCTGCTGCGCGGCCGCCGCTCCGTGATGGAGGCGCCGTTGCTCGTCGGTGGCATAGGTGGCTTCCATCCGCTCGAGCCACTGCCGGGCATCGACGCCCACCGCCTGGTCCGGCGCCTGGCTGGCTTGCAGGAGGTGGTCATGCAAGGCCTGCATGTTGTCTCGCACGTGGCTGAGGATCTGGCTGACCCGGTCCTGGAATTGCAGGCTGACCAGCACTTCGGTCATCTCATCACGGATGCCGTAGCTTTCCTGCTTGAGCAGGTCGGCAGAGTCGGCCAGGCGCCCGGTGATGTTCTGGAAGCGCTCGAGTACGCGTTGAATGCTGTTTTCCGACTCGGCCACCGAGTGGCTGTCCTGGTCGGCACTGCTGGATGCGGCCTGCACCAATTGCGTGATGGCGTTATTGATGATGTCGACCTTGGCCGACATCTGCTGGCCGGTTTCACTGGATTTGTTCGACAGGCTGCGCACCGCGTCGGCCACCACCGCAAAGCCGCGCCCTGCCTCACCGGCACGCGCCGCCTCGATGGCTGCGTTAAGGGCCAGCAGGTTGGTCTGCGCGGCAATCGCCGCCACGTCGGCGGCCATGGCGCGCAGTTCCTTGGTATAGGCGGTGAGGCTGCGGACCTGGGCCAGGGTCTGGTCACGGCTGGTCTGAGTGGCCTTGAGCGAGTTGATCACCTGGCTCAGCTCGCTGTCACTGCGCGCCAGCACCTCCAGCGCGCCATCGGCGGACTGCCCGTCCAGTTCGCCGGCAGCCTGCTGCGAGGCCTGTACCGTGTCCTGCAATCGCGTGGCGATCCCGGTGAAACGGTTGGCCAGGCTTACAATCGCTTCTTCAGTCTGATGCCGCGAGCTTTCCACCTGCTTGGCCCAGATCGGCATGGCGCCCAGCAACACTTCATCGAGCTGCGCGCGAGAAGCCATGCCGTTGTGCGCTGCGTCCACCGTTGACTGATCCGCCTGGGCCCGCGATGTCGTGCGCAACACCGCCTTGCGCTGTGAACCGGTGCTCCAGGCACAGGCACCGAGCCCCACCAGCACCAGTACCGCACACGCCACCAGGTTGGCCGTGGAGGCTGATTGCACCAGCAACCACACCACGGCAGGCACTACCGGGATAAGAGCAAACCAGCAAAAACGCGGATGACCAGGAAGGGTAATGCGGACGGATTGACGCTGGGTCATGAGTTCGATCCTTGAACAGTGTTGCGGATATAGGCGACATAGGGGTTATCTGCCCACTCCCTCTCAACTTTAGAATCCTTATGTGCCTTCCGTCTGTTTTATGACCATTGGATGACCGGCCTGGGCGTCCGAGCGCCTGTGCGCTGAACAAAAACGGAATATGGTGTGCGCGCAACATGGAACGAACCATGAAGCCTGCCGCTCACTACAGTGTGGCCGCTTTGCGTTCATCAGCCGACGTAGCATGAGGAGATACCGTGTCCACTTCCAAGCTGACCTCGCGTGTTCTCACTACCCCCCGCCATACGACGCACTATGTAGAGATGGGTCCGGTCGATGGGCCATTGATGGTGTTCCTGCACGGTTGGCCGGAACTCAGCCTGATCTGGCGCGCACAGATACAAGCGTTCGCTGCACAAGGCTGGCACTGCGTTGCACCCGACATGCGCGGTTATGGCCGCTCTTCCGCGCCCGCGCTCACTGGTGCCTACACCCTTGAAAACATCGTGGCCGACATGGCAGAGCTTCATGACCATCTCGGTGGCATGCCCGCCATTTGGGTGGGCCACGACTGGGGCAGCGTCGTGGCGGGTGAACTGGTCGCCCATGAACCTCAGCGCAGCCGGGGTGTTGTATTGATTTCGGTGCCGTACTTCCTCACCACTAACGCCTTGCCGACGCTCGTCCCACTGGTTGACCGCTCGATCTATCCGGCGGACACGTATCCGGACGGCCAATGGGATTATTACCGCTACTACACCACGCACTTTGCGTGTGCTGTCGCTGATCTTGATGCGGATAAAGCCGCATCGCTGGCGTCGATTTATCGACGAGGCGACCCGGCGAGTATCGGCAAGGTTGCAGCCAATGCCGAAGTCACCCGCAAAGGCGGGCGATTTGGCCAAGCGCACCGGGCTCCCCTCACCCAGCCAGACCTGGCGCTCTGGCCGCAGGCAGACTTCGCCGAATTGGTGCGCAATTTCCAGGCGCAGGGTTTCCGCGCGCCCTGCGCATGGTATTTAAACGACGATGCCAACATTGAGTATGCGCACCGCGCGCGCAACGGCGGCCGCTTGGCATTGCCAGTCCTGTTTGTGAACGGCGATTACGATCAGATGAACACCATCAACGGTAATCAGCTGGGCGATCCAATGCGAGCGGCCTGCGCAGATCTCACCGTGACCCGCCTGCCCGGCGGGCACTGGTTGCCGGTGGAGTGCAAGATAGAACTGGTTGAAGCCATACGCTCCTGGTTGTGCAAGCTTGACCTGGTCGCCCGGCCTTGAAAGATCGCTCCTACACCTTCGCCAAACACTTCCGACAGCCCCATCCGAAAAACCCAACAGTCACGAAAAATGACGAGCCCTTTTCCAAAAGAGACGTTATGTATTCAGCTGTTCAGGGCAAGAAGCCCACATTTCCATTCATCTCATGAAGAACCTGGATCATGCTGAATACTTCGTTTTTCCCCTCACTGCTTACCGCCCTCGGCACAGCCCTGCGCCCCCAACAGCTCAGCCGAGAGGAAGAGCGACTGATCCGCTACTACCGTTTATTGTCAGAACAGGATCGTGAAACTGTGCGCTGTCTGTTCTTTGCGATCAAGGAAACCAGCCGAGCCGAACAGCGGAAGCGGTAGGCGGTGACACAGGTATCTGTCATGAACAATCAAGCACCTGCGGGGTTGGACACGTTACCGGGAGCCTGTCGCCTACACCAACTTGACAGCGACCCAACGCGGACCATAAAGCACGACAGAGGTTTGACGCATTCAGCTTCCTGTATTGACGCCCGCCTCGCCATCACGCTCTATCGACTTGACTCCGCGTATGCCACGTAACCTGCGCTCAAGTTGGTCAGGATCGTCTGACTTCGACGTTTTGACGGCAAATCCGCCAAGGTCTTCATACATGAACAGAACTTTTCCGCCGGCTTTATTGATTTCATGCTCGATCAGCGTGCGCTTCAGATGGGTATTACAATCACATAACACGATGAACGTTGACTGCGCGTATGACGAAGGCGTCTTTATTTGCGTCGCTCCAGCGTTGAGCGACGAGACGGACAATACGCCTGCAATCAATATTAAAAGCCAATATTTCATAGCCGTAGCACTCCATTTCAAATACGCACGTTATAGACAGTGGTGTTACAGAGACGAACCCGAAAACTTTCTATTCGACCCAACTGGGCGCGCGAAAATGGCCATCCGTTTCGTCGATACCTTAGCGAATCAGCGGGAGTCGGTTCCGAGAGCTGTTATAGGCCTCGGGTTCTAACGACCTCCCCCCGCTACCGAACGCAACTTCTCCTCCGGTTGGCGTTACATGAAGTTGTAGGTGTAATCGAAAATAAGGCGGGTTTGATCGGTATTGGATCCCCCCGAGCCGTCACCTCGATACACACCGTGTCGCAGCGTTGCGCTCAGGTTTTTCAGCGGTCCTTCCTGCACGGTGTAAGCAACGCGCATGTCGCGTTCCCATTCAGAATGATCACTGCCGTTTTTCACGTCTTTAATGTCATCACCGTGCAAGTAGGCGGCGCTCATTTTCAAACCGGCAATGCCCACGGAAGCAAAATTGAAGCTGTACTGGCCGAATGTCGTATTTTCCCCGGCACGGGCGAACTGATTGATCATGCTGTTGGTGAACAGGTAGAAATCCGACCCGCCCTGTCCCTCGTTACGCCCACGGCTGTCGGCGATGCTTCCATTATTGACCCACACAAACCCGCCATCATCACTCACGCGCTGATGACCGACCATAATGGAGTGACCACCGAGGGCATACGTAAACATGGCACTCCATGTCCTGTTGGAAACCTCACCTGCATCTTTTGCGTAACCACCATTGTTGTTGAAGCGATAGCCCGCCTGGCCATTCTTGCCATCGGAGTTGCTATCGAAGTAACGCAGGTCGGTTTTCAGGGTTTGATCATTGCCAATCGGCACCAGATAAACGAGGCCGAGGAAGGTTTGATTGTAAAAATCCTTGAGTTGAGCGTGATAGGCTTGAGCGGTCAAGTTCCTGGTGATTTTCCAGTCGGCGCCCGCGAACTGGAAACTGTTGGAGTCCTTTGTCGCGCCGGATACAGAGAGTCCGGAACTATTGCTGGAGGCACGGCCAACAGCGTCCGTGATCTTGCCAACGTTCAGCGTTACATCATTGAATACTTTGGACGTCAGCATACCGCCCTGGAAAGTCTGCGGCAGCACACGACTTTCGCTGGCATTGAGAATCGGCAGTTCAGGACTTAGCGCATTGCCCACCTTCAACGTTGTATCCGCGAGTTTGACCTTCACGTTGGCGCCCGCGCGACTCCAGGTCTGTTCAGCAGAGCCATCCGAGTCGCTTGGAGAAAACGTATTTTTATCCGGATGATGCCCCCTGCCCCCATCCAGATGAATCCCCGTGAGCACTTGAGCGTCCACGCCCAGGCCAATCGTGCCCTGGGTATAACCCGACGCATAATTGAAGAGCAGCCCCTGGGCGGCTTCCTTCTGATCCGCACCACCGGCGCGGTTGTCATTATTGAAATACATAGTGCGCGAGCTGATGCTTGCCTTGGACCCAGAGATAAAGTCGCCTGCGCCTGCTGCTTCGCCGGCATATACGCTGAACGAAGATACGTTGGCGAGTGCAATGGCCACCACCAGAGTTTGCTTGTTCATACTGCCCCCAAATAGTGTGTCAACGGACGTGTTTTATTAATACCGCAGCGATAAGCGGCGATTTTTTATAGTTGAGTTGGTTCGCGGGTCAGCCCATCAATGCTGTTCACTGACGGGTCACCCCGATATTAATCAAACGTCCAGGACTGTCTGACCTGTTGACTAACAGTATCTAAACACGGACTGTCTTATTGACGCGCTGACTCATAGAGCGCTATCAAAAGACTCTTTGAGTTCGCGCCAGTTATTTAGCGCCGGTTATGACCGGACAGGTCTTGGGTGTCGGTTGGTCAAACAATACGGCCATCCCGCAGTTGGACGTAAACATTTTCAAATTATCGTGGCCGACGCCTGGCACTATCACAACCTTCTGTTTCAAGTGCGCCGGGTGCCGTTTTTTCATGTAATCGAAATAAGAGCGTCCTCGCGCGAGCCGATAAGGCCCCTGTGCCATACCCGCGCATGAACGATCGATGAAGTGCTTGTACGGGTCTGTGTCTGCTTCACCGAGCAGGTAGACGACATTGCGCGCGGCATAGTCGGACTCCAGCGTTTCCACATTCTGCGACGACACGTATTGCGGAGCATCCTTGAGTTGATATTTCCATTTCGTCGCTTCCGGGCACGCACCACCGGCGATAGCCTGGCTGTCGGGCCGCTCGTCACTGAAGTACAAGTAGCTGGATGGATTGGCAACCACGTAGCGAAGATCGATATGGGCACGCGCCAATATCGGATCGGCGCGTCCCACCACGGCATAACGTTGCAGAATCTGCGCGCCGGCCGAGTGCCCCATCAACACCACGCTGGACAGCGCCGGGTACTGACGTTTATCGGCAAAATGTTCGAGCAACGCGTCAAGCGCCGCAAAGGAACTGAGGGGTACAGGGCCGACCGCCGGCTCTCCGCCTTTCCAGCCCTCCTGCGTCCATGCCAGACTCCGGGCAGGCAGCGAGAAGGCTTTCACATCCGCAGCCGTTAGAAATTGCGGGGCAACCATCATTGCCCCTTTACCCAGCGATCCAGCGCCGGCGAGGATCTGTTGACCCGTTGCGAAATAGGTATCGGCGTTTCTGAGGGTGCCATGTATGACGATAAACACGTTCGTGACGTCCGGCGCGACCGCGTTGATATCGCCACTGGCAAACACCGGAATCAAACCTTCACCGCTCGGGCCACGGACGAGCAGTTGTTGATTGCCCACTTTTTTAACCGGTGCATCCAATACGGCGTCAGCGTTGGCGACCACCGTTTTCGGCGGTAACTGCTGACATCCGTACAGTGCGATGGACAAGGGGACACACAGCAGAACACCTTTGGCGTTCTTTAACGTTTTTATTATTTTCATCATTGCGCTCCAGGTTGAAGGGGTCTTCATCACAACATCAACATTGGTCAAAACGCTCAGGTCGTTGCCTCTTGAACGTGCAACCGATCCTCTGCGGCGTAGATCGCCGTATGCAGCCCGCCCTCGGCATCGCGCCAGGCGCGGTACATGCCGGGTGTATTGAACACCAGCGCGGTGTCGCCGTTAGGGGCCACGGCAACCACGCCGCCATTGCCGCCCAGCGCTTTCAGCTCGCCCAGCACCACCTGGTCGCATGCCTTGCGCAGTCTGGCGCCGGTGTAACGCATGCGTGCGGCGATGTCGTGGGCGACGGCACATCGAATGAAAAACTCGCCATGCCCGGTGGCGGAAATGGCCGCGCTGCGGTTGTCGGCCCAGGTGCCGGCACCAATCAGCGGCGTATCACCGATGCGTCCGTAACGCTTGTTGGTAATACCTCCCGTGGACGTCGCCGCGGCCACCTGGCCGCTGCGGTCCAATGCCACAGCCCCCACGGTGCCGAATTTTTTCTCAATGCCACCGGGTTCCAGGCTGAGCGCTTGCGGGTTCAGGCGCTGGGCTTGCCATTGCCTGCGACGCAGTTCGGTGTCGAACCATGCATTGTCGACA
Source organism: Pseudomonas sp. Wu6 (assembly GCF_019891515.1). Taxonomy (NCBI): domain Bacteria; kingdom Pseudomonadati; phylum Pseudomonadota; class Gammaproteobacteria; order Pseudomonadales; family Pseudomonadaceae; genus Pseudomonas; species Pseudomonas sp. Wu6. The sequence continues at coordinate 14,810 of NZ_JAFLXH010000017.1, forward strand.
TGCTCCAGCGCCTGGGCGGCAACAAACTGGTCGGCACCGACGCCGGACAACAGCACGTGGTCGCTGTGCTCAAGCACCGCACGCGCAGCCTTGATGGGGTTGCGCGCAAAATGGATCCCGGCCACGGCGCCTGCTTCACGGTTGTCACCGCTCATGATCGCGGCGTCCATTTCATGATCGCCCTTGTCCGTGAATACGGCGCCTCTGCCGGCGTTGAACCAGGGACATTCCTCAAGCTCCACCACGCTGGCCTGGGCAGCGTCGAGCGCGCTGCCGCCCTCCTCCAGGATGCTCAGTCCGGCCTTGAGCGCACTCAACAGACTGGCGTGCACAGCGTTCTCGTCTTCGGCGCTCAAAACGCCCGCTTGCAGTACGCCGGCACCACCGTGCAACGCGATTGCGATAGGAGACGTCATGCCGGCTGCGCCCCATGGTTCAGAATCTGGTTGAGGAAGCGCTGCGTGCGTGGCGACTGCGGCGCATGGAAAAACTCTGAAGGCGGCGCCTGCTCAATGATTTCTCCGCCATCCATGAACACCACACGGTCGGCGACCTTGCGAGCGAACCCCATTTCGTGGGTCACGCAGATCATGGTCATGCCATCTTCGGCCAGGCCGGTCATCACCTCGAGCACTTCGGCGATCATTTCCGGGTCCAGTGCGGAGGTCGGCTCATCGAACAGCATGATCCGTGGCTGCATGCACAGCGCTCGCGCGATGGCAATGCGTTGCTGCTGGCCGCCGGACAGCTGCGAGGGATACTTGTTGGCGTGATCACGCATCTTCACCTTGTCCAGCAACTGCAAGGCGCGCTCAATGGCTTCGTCCACCGGCACACCCAGGTTGGCCGTTTGAGGAAGGGTGCAGTTCTTCAGCACCGTAAGGTGCGGGAACAGATTGAAGCTCTGGAAACACATACCCACCTGGCGACGCAACTGCTCCAGACGCTTGCCGTCGAGTGCCTGGCCCAACACTTCGATCGTGCCCTGCTGGTGCTGCTCGAGCTGGTTGATACAGCGAATAAGGGTGGACTTGCCGGAGCCCGAAGGTCCACAGATCACCAACTTCTCGCCGGCCGCCACCGACAATGAAATGTCGCGCAGCACGTGGGTCTGTCCGTACCACTTGTTGAGGTTTTCGATACGCACGATAGGACCGCTATCGGTGTGATTGGCGATGCTCATGAGCGGTCATGCTCCAGGTTATTTTCGAGATGGCGGGCATAGCGCGACAACGCGAAGCAAATAATGAAAAAGTACAGGGCAAGGAAGATGTAGATCTCGTGGTCATGCCCCGCCCATTCAGCCGACGCCGCTGTGCTGCTGGCGATGCCGACGATGTCCAGCACGCCGACAACCATCACCAGCGTGGTTTCCTTGAACAGGCCGATAAACTGGGTCAGCAACGGCGGTATGGTTTGTCGGAGCACCTGCGGCAGGATGATGTGCCCCATGGTTTTCCAGTAACCGAAGCCCAGCGCCTGTGCTGCCTCGTATTGCCCCTTGGGCAGGCTCTGCAAGCCGCCGCGCACGGTTTCGGCCATGTAGGCGGCGGTGAACAGGATCAGCACCACCTGCACCCGCAGCAGAATGTCGAACGCCACGCCTGGCGGCAGGAACAGCTGGATCATCAGCGACGCCATGAACAACAGACTGATCACCGGCACCGAGCGCACCAGCTCGATGTACAGCACGCAGAGAAGACGGATGACCGGCTTCTTCGAGCGCCGTCCCAGCGCCAGCAGAATGCCCAGCGGCAGCGCGAAAATCATGCCGATGGTGCCCAGCATCACGGTCACGGTCATGCCGGCAAACTGCGTCGACGAGACGCCTGGCAGACCTGCTCCGCCCTTGAGCAGCCACCACATCAGCAGCGGCAACATCACCAGGTACGCCAGCAAGGCACGGCGGTCCAGACGTTTGAAAAACAACAGGACGAACGCGCCGACGGCCAGCAGGAATGCCAGGTTGACTCTCCAGCGCTGAGCTTCTGGATAGAAACCGTAAACGAAGAGGTTCCAGCGTTCGATGACCGGCAACCAGCAGGCTGCGTGAGGATTACAGGCGTCACGGGTGCTGCCGACGAACGTCGCGTCCAGCACCAGCCAGTTGAGTGCCTTGGGGATGCACCATGCCAGCAGAGCCAGTACCAGCAGGGTCAGCAGCGAGTGGCCGACACTGGGGAACATCGACTGGCGCACCCAGCGCCAGGCGCGCACCGAGGGCGTCGCCTGGGGTGGCAAACGCACCGGGACGATATGAGTCAGTTCGTTCATGCTCAGTGCCCCCGCTTGCTGATGCGATAGTTGTAAAAGTTCATCGCCAGAGAAATCACCAGGCAGATCACGCAATAGGTCGCCATCACCAGCACAATGCATTCGATAGCCTGACCCGTCTGATTTAACGTTGTGCCGCCGGTCGAAGACACCAGCTCCATGAACCCAACCACGACGCCAAGCGATGAGTTCTTGACGATGTTCATGTAGGTGTTGGTTATTTGCGGGACCATGGCGTAAAGCGCTTGCGGTGCAATCAGCTGACGCATGGCGGTGCCTCGCACAAAGCCCAGCGCCTTCGCTGCTTCGTACTGGCCTCGGTGCACTGCCTGGATGGCGGCACGCACCGTTTCAGCGATGTAGCTGGCGCTGTAGAAAGACAGCGCCAGCCACAGCGCCAGCAACTCCGGCACCAACGTGGCACCGCCGTGAAACCCGAAACCTTGACGGGTCGGCACGTCCCAGTGCAACGCGGTACCGCTGATCACGTACACCAGCATGGGCAGCACTAACGCGCACGCCATCACCCAGGGCCAGCGGCGTGGGGTAAACCCACGCCAGCGGGCACGTGCATCACGCAACTTGAAGGCGACGATAGCGGACAGCGCACCCACGCCCATCAATACCAGGCCCCAGCCGACGGCTGCGCCCTGCTGCGGCCACGGCACCTGCAGGCCGGCGTTACTCAGGAAAAACACGTCTGCCAGCGAGAAAGCCTGGCGCACACTGGGCAGTGCGAGCATCAATCCGTACCACCAGATCAGATGCACCACCAACGGCACGTTGCGCAGAAACTCGATACTCATCCCGCACAGGCGGTTGACCAGCCAGTTTTCCGAAACCCGGCCGACGCCCAGCAGCACGCCGATCAGCGTTGCCAGCACGATACTGATGACTGACACCAGCAAGGTATTGAGCAGGCCAACCAGATACGCCCGCCCGTAGCTGTCGGAGGGCGCATAGTCGATCAGCTGGAAACTGATGTCGTAGCCTGCCCGGTCAGTCAGAAAGCCGAAACCGGACGCAATGTTCAGGGCTTTGAGGTTCAGGCTTGCGTTGTGTGCCAGGCCATAAAACACCAGCACCACCAGCAACAGCACAAGCCCCTGCTGCAGCGCACTCAGCAGGCGCGCACGGTTAAAACGTTGGGTCAGCATGACTACATCCCGTTTCGTTGATTGAAGTTGGCCACTCAGCGGATCGGTGGCGCATACAACAACCCGCCGTCTTTCCAGAGGCGGTTCATTTCACGGGGGAAGTTCAAACCGGTTTGCGGACCAAGGTTACGGTCATAAATCTGCGCGTAGTTGCCGACCTGTTTGATCGCCCGGTACGCCCAATCGCTGTCCAGGCTGAACGCCTTGCCGATGTTGCCATCGGTGCCCAGCAAGCGCGCGACATCGGCTGACGCGGTTTTGTCCGCGTGCAGTTTATCGACGTTGTCGGAATCCACGCCCAGCTCTTCGGCCGTGATCAACGCATAGGCGGTCCAGGTCACGATGTTGCGCCACACGGCGTCGCCCTGCGCGACGTAGGCCCCCAACGGCTCCTTGGAAATGACCTCGGGCAGCAGCGGGTAATCGTCAGGCGTGTTGAACAACGCGCGGCGCGCCGCCAGGCCGGACATATCGTTGGTGATGGCATTGCACCGGCCTTTCTGGAAGGCGGCGAACAGCTCAGGACTCTTCTCAATGACCACCGTGCGGAAGGTCAGGCCGCGCTTGCCGAAATAGTCCGCAAGGTTCTGCTCCGAGGTCGTGCCTGGAGACAGGCAGAAGGTCGCGCCTGCCAGGTCGGTGAGCTTTCCGATCTTGTCCTCGGCATGCGTCATGAAGCCTTGCCCGTCATAGAACCAGATCGCCGTAAAGTCGACCCCCAGGCTCGCCACGCGGTCCGCCGTCCATGAGGTGGAACGCGACAGCACGTCAATCTCGCCAGAGGCCAGCGCGGTGAAACGGTTTTTGCCGGTGGTGGCGATGAACTCCACCTTGTTCGCATCGCCCAGCACGGCGGCCGCAATGCCACGGCAAAGGTCTGCATCCATGCCGGTCCATCGGCCCTGGTTATCAATGATCGAAAAACCCGGCTTGTCGCTGGCCACACCACAACGAAGGCTACCGTGTGCCTTTACGTTTTCCAGCACACCTGCATGTGCCGTGCAGGCGCCGAACATCATCAACGCCAGCGAGCACGTCTTGAGCAACGCGTTCAGACCATTCACTTTATGCATAACATTGCCCCGAAGCGGTAGTTGTTCTTATGATCGACGATGCACCCAAAGGGTCTTTGCAGGCTTGGGTTCATCAATACAATAACCAGCCATCGAAAGGTAACGATAGCGCCGATTGATTCACTTTCCGGTTCGGCCTATCGACTATTGGAATAACTATGGATATTGAGTGGTATGAGGATTTCCTTGCATTGGCAGACACGGGAAAATTTACCGCCGCTGCAAGCATGCGTAGATCGTCGCAGTCAGCCTTGAGTCGACGCATCCAATTGCTGGAAACGCGCCTGGGCGCAGTCCTGATCGACCGCAGCAAGAATCCCATCCGCTTGACAGTCGCCGGCCGGGCTTTGCTGCCGAACGCCCTGGAACTGGTACGTCTGGCACGCGACTGCGAGCAGAGCGTGAAAATTCTCGATTGCCCGTTGAGCTTCGCATCGCTGCACACCCTGGCCTGCAATTTCTTTCCGGACTGGATCAGCCACGCGATACCGCCAGGCGAGCGGGTGTTTACCCGCATCGACACCAGCTACCGCAGCACGGATGATTACTACATGGCCTTGCTGTCCGGCCGCTGCGACTTCATCCTGTTTTATCGGGAAGCTGAATCGCAGGCTTACGCCCAGCGTGAGGAGTTCGAAACCCTGTCGCTGGGTCACGACGAGCTTTATTGGGTGGCCACACCCCAACTGGCCGAGCATTGCACTCAATCAGAGGGTCCGATCCCGTGGCTGACCTATTCCCGTAGCGCCCAATTGCACGAACTCTCGCGCACCCAGGTCAGTCGCCACCCTCAACCCGAACGCCTGCAACGGGTATTCGAAGCGACGGTGTCCGAGGCGCTGAAATCCATGGTCGCCAACGGCCACGGTGTCGCTTGCATGCCCCACACCATGGTCGCGGGGATGATTGAACAGGGCGAACTGGTCAGGCTATATCCGCAAATGGAGCCTGATCATCTCGAGGTGATACTGGTGCGCTGGCTGGGTAATCACAACACGCAGGCGCAAGCGTTATGGGCTCGTCTGGCGGGTGCTTGATTGCGGATAAGAGCTCCGTTGGCGCATGAACATCCTGGCGATAAAGGCGATCGCGCCCGCTTGAACCTACGCGGACATCATCGCCCTTAATGCTGGAGTTCAGCAGGTGGCTTGGCCGGACGGCGATTCGCAGTAGCTCGCCAACATGAGTACAGACATTTTTCAGGCAAAAAAAAGCCACTCATCTGAGTGGCTTTTTTCTGAATCTTGGAGCGGGAAACGAGACTCGAACTCGCGACCCCGACCTTGGCAAGGTCGTGCTCTACCAACTGAGCTATTCCCGCTTGGTGATGCGCATTCTATAGAATCTTCGGCACCCGTCAACCCCTTGATTCAAAAAAGTTTTATTTCTTTTCAACGGTGGTGCGCAGGTGAGGCCAGGCGGCGCGCAGGTATTGCAGCATGGACCACAGGGTCAGGCCTGCGGCGACCAGCAGCAAGGCGTAGCCGGTCAGGACCCAGAACGAGAAGTCCGATGGGTTGGCCAGCAGGATGACCAGCGCGAGCATTTGCGCGGCGGTTTTCCATTTGCCCATGTTTGATACGGCGACATGGGCGCGGGCGCCGATTTCGGCCATCCATTCGCGCAGGGCCGAGACGACGATTTCGCGGCCGATGATGACGGCGGCCGGCAGGGTCAGCCACAGGTTGCCGTGCTCCTGCACCAACAACACCAGGGCCACGGCGACCATGAGTTTGTCGGCCACAGGGTCGAGGAACGCGCCGAAGGGCGTGCTCTGTTCCAGGCGGCGGGCCAGGTAGCCGTCGAGCCAGTCGGTGGCGGCGGCAAAGGCGAATACCGAACTGGACGCGACGTAGCTCCATTCATAGGGCAAATAGAACAACAAAATGAAGATCGGGATAAGCAGGACGCGTAGAACGGTGATCAGATTAGGGATATTCATCGGCACAACTGGCTACGAGGTGAGAAGGCATTCTATTCGCTGTGCAGGCTGGCATAAATCAATTCAGCGAGCTTTTTACTGATACCGGGTGCTTTGGCTATTTCGTCAATGCTGGCACGGGAGAGCTCCTGCAAGCCACCAAAATGTTTAAGCAAGTCGCGACGCCGCGTCGGGCCGACCCCTGCAACGCCTTCCAGGGTTGAGGTTCGGCGGGTCTTGCCGCGACGCGCACGGTGGCCGGTAATGGCGAAGCGGTGGGCTTCGTCGCGGATCTGTTGAATCAGGTGCAGTGCCGGGGAATCGCCCTTCAAGGTGAACTCATGGGCGGCATCATTCAAGTACAACGTCTCGAAACCGGCCTTGCGCGTGGCGCCCTTGGCCACGCCAAGCAGGATCAGGTCGGGCACCGCCAGTTCGTTGAGAACGTCGCGGGCCATGGATAACTGACCCTTGCCACCGTCCACCAGGAGAATATCGGGCAACTTGCCCTCCCCGTCCTTCAACTTGCTGAAGCGCCGTGTGAGCGCCTGGTGCATGGCGGCGTAATCGTCGCCGGCGGTGACGCCTTCGATGTTGTAGCGCCGGTAGTCGGCCTTGATCGGGCCTTCAGGGCCGAACACCACGCAAGAGGCCACGGTGGCCTCACCGCTGGAGTGGCTGATGTCGTAACACTCCAGGCGCTGCGGTGGCTCGTCCAGGTTGAGCACCTCGGCCAGGGATTCGAAGCGCGCGGCAACGTGCTGTCGATTGGCCAGGCGTGCGCCCAGGGCCTGCTCAGCGTTGGTCACGGCCAGTTGCTGCCAGCGGGCCCGGGTACCGCGAACGCGATGGCTGATGTCCAGCTCGCGCCCGCGCAGTTCGTGGATCGCCTCGATCAGGGTCGGGAAATCCTCGTGGACCACGTTGACGATAAGTTCCGACGGCAGGTCGCGCTCGGGGCTGCTCACATAGTACTGGCCGAGGAACGCCGCCATGACCTCGGAGACGTCTTCGTCGATGCCGGTCTGCGGGAAAAAATTCTTGCTGCCCAGCACTCGCCCGCCACGCACGCTGATCAGGTGCACGCAGGCACCTCCCGGGTTGACGAACGCCGCAATCACGTCGACCTCGCCGGTGCCGCCTTCCATGCTTTGCTGGTCCTGGACGCGGCGCAGCAAAGAGATCTGATCGCGCAGTTCGGCAGCCTTCTCGAAATCCAGGGTACTGGCAGCGATTTCCATGGCCCCCGACAGCTCATCGGTGAGCGCGTTACTGCGCCCCTCGAGGAACATCACCGAGTGACGCACATCCTCGGCGTATTCGGCAGGTTCCACCAGCCCCACGCAGGGCGCCTTGCAGCGCTTGATCTGGTATTGCAGGCATGGCCGTGTACGGTTTTTGTAGAAGCTGTCTTCGCACTGGCGCACAAAGAACGTTTTCTGCAGCAGGCTCAGGCTCTCACGAATGGCACCTGCGCTCGGGTAAGGCCCGAAATACTTGCCCTTCTGCTTCTTCGCGCCACGGTGAATGCTCAGCCGTGGGAAAGCGCCGTCCGACAAGAACACGTAGGGATAGGATTTATCGTCGCGCAGCAGGATGTTATACGGAGGCCGCCATTCCTTGATCAACGTCTGCTCAAGCAGCAGCGCTTCGGTTTCATTGGCGGTGATGGTGGTTTCGACCTGGGCGATGCGCGCGACCAGGGCGGCGGTTTTGGGCGCCAGACCGGTCTTGCGAAAGTAACTCGCCAGACGGTTTTTCAGGTTCTTGGCCTTGCCTACGTAGAGCAGGCGCGCCTCGCTGTCGAACATGCGGTACACGCCGGGGCGGCCACTGCAGGTCGAGAGGAAGGCACTTGGATCAAACGGTGTGGTCATGTCAGGCGCTGGCGTCCACCATGCCGTGACGCACTGCGAGCAGGGTCAATTCAACATCACTGCTGATGGCGAGTTTCTCGAAGATGCGATAGCGGTAGGTGTTCACGGTCTTGGGCGACAGGCACAGTTTGTCGGAAATCGACTGCACCTTCTGGCAACCGACGATCATCAAGGCGATCTGGATCTCCCGCTCCGATAGCGCGTCGAACGGTGAATCGCTGGTGGGCTGGAAAGACTTGATCGCCAACTGCTGGGCAATCTGCGGGCTGATGTAGCGCTGCCCGGCAAATACCAGGCGAATGGCTTGCACCATCTCCGCCAGGCCGGCGCCTTTGGTTAGGTAACCGGCCGCCCCCGCCTGCAAGAGACGTGTAGGGAACGGGTCTTCCTCGCACACGGTTACCACCACAACCTTGATATCAGGATGGCTGCGCAATAATTTAGTCGTGGCGCCAAGACCGCCGATACCCGGCATCTTGACGTCCATCAGCACCACATCGGGTTTCAACTCCCGGGCCTTGATCAGAGACTCCTCTCCCGACTCGGCCTGGCCGACTACTTGCAGGCCATCGATGTCAGCCAGCATTCGTGTAATGCCTGTACGAACGAGATCATGGTCATCGACTACTAGCACCCTAATCAAGCAGACACCTCGCGATATGGTCTTTATAGGTTGCTGACCACCTTAGCAAAAAACCGGGTCGCAGACCTAGCCGCTGGCATCATATATATGGAGTTTGACCGCTTGGCGCGCGGCCATCGGCGGGTGGAGGGCCGGATTTGCTGGGCAAAAGGTCAGGAATCCTGCGGGTGCGGCTTGATTTTTCCATTCCTGGAAAGGGAATGCTCGGCCAGGGTCGAGGTGAGGCGGCGGATTGCATCCTGGTCTTCCTTGAACATCGCCCGGTAATCAACCAGGACTTTCTCTTCAAGCTGGCTCAGGTTTTCCAGTTGAATCGGCGTGGCAGCCCCGGTCAACACGTACAGGATATCCACGCCTCTCTCGGCCACACGGGACAAATAGTAGGCCTTGGGCGCACGCCCACCATTTTCATATTTGCCTTGTGCGTTGGCTTCAACGCCTCCGATTTCACCAAACACTTTTTGCGACAGGCCAAGTCGCTCTCTTTCCTGCCTCAAACGCGAACCGATTCCACTCATTTGGATGTATGATCCTATTTGGCACACCCCAAGAGGTGACACACTCATCTCTTTGTTGAACGAACTTGAACGGTTTTGAACTATGCCCGGAATCCGTACTGCTGCACAAGCCAAGGCCTGGCTGGAACATCAGGGAAAGTCCGTTCAGGCGTTTGCCCGTGAACACGGCGTCGATCCGGCAACCACCTATCAAGTGCTCGCTGGGCGCAAAAAGGGACGGCGTGGGGAGGCCCATAAGGTAGCGGTCCTTTTGGGCATGAAAGAGGGGATCATCCTTGCTGAGGCTGACGGCCAGAACGACGATCAGGAAGTCGGCTCCTCACCCAGTATGCGCTTATCAGGATCCGACGCAGGCTTTTAGCTTGAGGGACAGACGCGCTCCATTCGCCAGAAGCTGTCTTCTTCACCGACAACGCGCAATCCCATGCGCTCATAAAGCTGTTTGGCCGGATTGTTCTTGAATACGGTCAAACGCAACAGCCCCAGCGTGCGGGCCTTCAACGCCATTTGTTGCAGCACCCAGCTACCCGCGCCAAGTCCACGGTACTGCTCAAGCATATGCAATTCGCGGATATAGAGCGCGTTGCTGTCACGGCTCAAGCTGATGAACCCCAGCACACTGTCATCCTGACAGATCATCCAGTTTTCCCGACCGGCCCAAGCCGTATCGAAGCCATCGTTGGACCACAGCAACTGGTTTTGCTGGTAATAGCGGTTCATTGCCTGGTGGGTCAGGTTTCGTGCAAAGGGCAGGTCCTGGTCCGTTGCAGCGCGCAGGTGGAAGGTCATTTACAAGACCACCACTTGTCCAACCCAGCGCTCGTCATCGCGACAGGCGATCGCCAGCGCTTCGCCGCCGCCGGGCACCGCTGCAAGCAACCGGCCGTCGGTGGCCCAGATCGCACTGCGTCCGGCACAGGTCCAGCCACCCGAGGGGCCGCCATGGTTAGCCATCAACACCAACAGACTGTGTTCCACTGCATAGCCTTGGAGAAGCGCGCTGTCCGTCGCGTAGCCGCTCTCGCTGATCAACACGCCTGCGGCGTATATATTGGCGCCCGCCAGCGCCGCCTGGTGCGGATGACTAGCGTGGGAAAAGTCAGCGCAAACGGCCAGTGCGATACGATCATCCCCCCATTCCAGCGCAGCGCCGCCCTGCCCCGCAACAAACGCGATTTCCTCGCCGGGATGCAGATGCTGCTTGGTGTAGACCACCAGGGAACCATCAGCTCCCAGCACCAAAGCGCCAATCAGCACACCCGCCTCTGGCGCCAGGCGGATCGGCATTCCCACCACGGCCGTCAACCGCAGCTCCCGCGCCATCTCGCGCAATGGCGCGAGCAGTGGCGCTTCAGGCGCGATCGCCAAGTCGCCTGCAAGCGCAGGCTCATAGCCGGTCAATGACAGCTCTGGAAACACCAGCAGTTGCACACCCCGTGCGGCTGCAGCCTGCATGAACACCAGGTGTCGCGCGATATTGGCGTCTACGTCGCCGGCGATTGAAACGGTTTGCGCGGCAGCGAGGGTCAAGGCAGTCATGGTCGGATTCCGGCAATCAGTGTGGGACGTCGTCATCATATCGACACTCACGCCATAGCCGTAAGTCCCGCTGCGCGATAGAAATTACTGATTGAATCCACCCGCGAAGCTCTAGTAAGCTGCCCAACATCATTTGGAGATCGACCATGTTGCCACTCACCCACACTCAGGTTTGCCCTGCCGCCAGCGCCTCGCGCTCGGTGTCGGCTACCCGTGTGAACGGTTCGAGCGCACTGGTCAGCTTTTATTTTGGGTATTGGTTTAGCCACTGGCGCGCCTGATACCTGAAATCGGCGCCCACTACTCAAGGGGTCGCCTGCCAGAGAAATCTAACCCCCGGTCGGCTCCCCGACCGGGGGTTTTGTTTTTCCAGGCCCGGATAATTTGCTCAATCAAACACACTTGAAGGAATCACGACATGAACTACGCCACCTATTACCGCTACGACACTTGCGCTGCATGGCGATTTAGCCAGCTCCGTTCGGGACAGCCTGCCGCCTCCGACCGGTCACCTCTTGGTGGCAAGCCAACACACGTAGCCGATACGGCCAATTGTCGAACACCCCAGTAGGCCAAGCGTGCGGGAATTGCCCGCCGCTTGCCCAGGAAACCTTGAATATGAACGCCTCCGTCGCCGCTTTACCCGTCTCTACGCTGACCAGCGCCAATGAAGCCCTGACCCAGCGCCTGCCCAGTGCCCATGAGCTCAAGCATCAACTGCCCCTCAGTCCGTTCCTCAATGAACAGGTGCATGCCCATCGCCACGCCGTGCGCGCCATCCTTGATGGCCAGGACTCACGCTTGTTGGTGATTGTCGGCCCGTGCTCGATACACGACCCGCAGTCGGCCATGGAATACGCGCGCAACCTCAAGAAGCTGGCGCTTGAAGTCAGCGACCAGATGCTGCTGGTCATCCGCGCCTACGTCGAAAAACCCCGCACCACCATTGGCTGGAAAGGCCTGGCTTACGACCCGCACCTCGATGGCAGCGATGACATGGCCGCAGGCCTGGCCCTGTCCCGGGAACTGATGCGCGAGATGCTGCGCCTGGGCTTGCCGGTTGCGACCGAGCTTCTGCAACCCATGGCCGCCGGCTACTTCGACGACCTGCTCAGTTGGGTGGCAATTGGCGCGCGCACCACTGAATCGCAGATCCACCGCGAAATGGCCAGCGGCCTGGGCATGCCCGTAGGCTTCAAAAACGGGACCGACGGCGGCGTTGCGATTGCCTGCGACGCGATGCGCTCGGCCTCGCACCCGCACCGCCACTTCGGCGTCGACAGCCTGGGGCACCCGGCCATCATCCAGACGCCGGGCAACCCCGACACCCACCTGGTGCTGCGCGGCGGTCACCGCGGGCCGAATTACGATGCGCAGAGCGTCTCCCAGGTGAAACACGACCTGGCCAAGTCCAAGGTCGCTGCGCGCATCATGGTCGATTGCAGCCATGCCAACAGCGGCAAGGACCCGCTGCGTCAGCCGGCGGTGTTCAACGAGGTGCTGGAGCAGCGCTTGCAGGGCGACACGTCGCTGATCGGCATGATGCTCGAAAGCCACCTGTTCGAAGGCTGCCAGCCGCTGGGCCCGTCGATGAAATACGGCGTGTCGGTGACTGATGGTTGCCTGGGCTGGGCGGGCACAGAGCAGTTGCTGCGCAGCGCCGCCGAGCGCCTTCGCGACTAGGCTCCTACGGCCGGCTGGCGGGATAATGCCCTTAACCACGGCAACACCCGCAAGCCGGCCAGGGTGTGGGGCGGGTCGATGATCTCCATGAAATGTTCGAGATTGACGTTATCCGGCACGCCCGGCAGGCGTACCGATACGGTCGGCATGGCGTCGGCGGGTACGTCCAGGTCCAGGTTGTCGTAGACCAGCACATGGCGCGCCTGCGGGTTGGGCCCGCTTGCATGGGCCGCCAGGACCGCATTGATGATCAGCACATCGAAGGGTTCGGCCGGAATGGCGGTAAGGATCTGGACTTCTTCAAAGGTCTGCACCGGCACAATTCGGTGATACCCCAACTGGTTGAGCATTTTCTCGATGTACAACCGTTGCAAGTGCAAGTCATCGGCTATGAGGATGGTCAGTGCTTTGTTCGGCATGGCAAACCCTTGGTCAGGCAGCGCTCGTCAGTGAGCGTCGACCATTTTCCAGACAAATCCCGAACACAAAATCAGGCTTATTCCCCCTTCGTGTAGGACTTCTCCCAAAAGATCCCAATGGCCGTTAATCGGGATCAAAGCTGATTGCAATAAAGGCTCAGCCCACCATGCAAAGCGAGGATAGCCTCCTCGACAGCCTCGGTCGTCGCGGCCAGCGCGGTGCGGTCCTGCCTTTCACAAACAGCCTCCAGGGCTTCACAGCGCGCGATCAGAACCTGTGCCTTGACCATTCGTGCCCCTCCCTTGGCGCGATGTGCGAGGTCGTGCAACTTGGCGAAGTCAGCCTTGCGCTGCAGCGTCGGCAACAGCCCCCGGTCCGCCTCCAGGCTGTCGAGCAAGGGGATCAGCAGCTCGGTGAGCGCGTGGTGGTCCTCCCCCGTCAACGTGATCAGGGTACTCAAATCAAACGCCGCCGCTTCAGGGCCCGGGGCGTAAGTGGAGCGTGACGCCAGCGCAGCGCGCAAATCGTCAATCCCGGTGGGTTTGAACAGGCAACCATCCATCCCGGCCTGCCGGCAGCGCTCGGCTTCCTCGGGTTGGGCATTGGCGGTGAACCCCAGGAGCAGGCACGGCGCCAGCCCTGATTCACGCTCCAGTAAGCGGATGTCCCGCGCCAACTGATAGCCGTTCTTGAACGGCATATTGCAATCGGTAATGACGCCATCGAACTGCCCCGCGCGCCAGTGCTCAAGCCCTTGAATGCCGTCCTCGGCCGTGGTGATGCGATGACCGAGGAAACTCAACTGTCGAGCCAGCAGCAAACGGTTGGCAGGGTAGTCGTCCACCACCAGGATACTCAAGGCATGAGGCGGCGTGACGGGAGCGCTCGCCGCCGTCCCCTCCTGCGGCACTGCAGCGGTCATGACCAGGGCCAGCGTCACATCCAGCCGGGTGCCCTGCCCCAGCACACTGCTCAAGTGCAGCTGCCCGCCCATCATTTCGCACAGGTTGCGGCTGATCACCAGCCCCAGGCCGGAGCCGCTACGCGCCGATTGCTCACCATTGCTGCCCTGGATAAAGGGGCTGAACAGGCGCAACTGGTCCTGGGCACTGATGCCAATCCCGGTGTCCTGCACCCACAATTGCAGTTTCAGGTGCTCCCCATCGAACGTCGCATGGGCACCGAGCGTGACCTGCCCGTTGTGGGTGAACTTGATGGCATTGCTCAGCAGGTTCGACACCACTTGCTTGAAACGCAGGGGGTCAACCAGCACCATGCGATCGATCGATGGATCAAGTTCAACCTGCAGCGCCAACCCCTTGGCCCGCGCCAAACCTTCGAACACGCGTGCCACCGACGTCAGTAATTCATGCAGATTGGCCGGTTCCAGGACCAACGACAGATGACCGGATTCGATCCGCGCGATATCCAGAATATCGCCGATCAACTCCAGCATGCCGCGCGAAGCCTCCGAAGCCACCTCCAGGGCATCCCGGTCCGCCAAGCCCTGTTCCGCGCTTTTCAGGGCCAGCTCGATCATGCCGATCACTGCATTCATTGGCGTGCGGATTTCGTGGCTCATGGTCGCCAGAAAGGTAGTCTTCGCCCGGTTGGCGGCGTCGGCATCGTCCTTGGCTTCCTGCAACTGACCCAACAATTGTTGGCGCTCGCTGACATCGACCCACCCGGCAATCATGCCCACCACTTTCTCGTCACCGTCGCGATACGGCAACATCCATTGGTAGATGGTCAGGGCCTCGCCACTGGGCAACTTGAGTATGCGGTCATGAATCTGTGGCTCACCGTCGGCCATCAAGCGCAGGTAATCCTGATGGAACGACTGAGCCTGTGGCAGGTTGCCGGCGTCGGTTTCAACCACTGTTTTACCAATCACGTCTTCAAGCTTGTAGCCAAATACATCCAGATAAGCGTTATTGCAGGCCATCAAGCGCCCTTGGCGGTCACGCACATAAATCGGGTGGGGGGTGCCGTCGATCAATACACTCATAAAGCGCATCTGGTCGCTCAAGGCGCGTTCGGCCTGGACGCGCTTGCGAATCAGACTGCGCAGATAGATGGCCCAGCTCAGCGTGACGATCAATAACAACGCGGCCAGCCCGAACCCCTGAATGATCACGTTGCGGTGACGCAGCCAGTAACTGTCTTCGATAATCACCTCACTGCGCCACTGGGCAATCATCTCATCCATTTCCTGCGGGGTGATGCTCAGCAGCGCCTTGTCGAGGATCGAATAAAGCTCCAGCTGACTGCGGTTGACCCCGAACGTGATACGCGCCGGCTCCGAGCCGACCGTGCTGGTGATGCGTAACCGATTGCGGTAATACCGGGCGATCATATAGCGCGCGCTGATCAACGAATTGACGGCCGCCTCCGCTTCGCCTCTGGCCACCATCGCCATCGCTTGCTCCGCGCTGTCCACATCGATAAACACGACGCCGGGAAAGTCCCGCGAGATGGTATCGCGCAACCCGTTGCCGTTGATCATCGCCAGGCGTTTACCCACCATATCTTCCATTGTCACAGGGCTATGTTCATCCCCTCGGGTTACCAGCACCAGGGCATTGGTCAGGTAGGGCCGGGTAAACCGCACCTTTTCCGCGCGCTCGACGCTGGGGGTCACGACCGCCAGCATATCCGCCGCGCCCGTGCTGACCTGGTCGATCTGGCCCGGTATCGAGTTGCCCGGCACCACGTCGAACTTCAGGCCGGTGCGCAGGCTGATACGTGACAGCACCTCGGCGCTCAGCCCCTCGAACTGTCCCTGATCATCGACGACGGACAGCGGCAGGAGTTTGTCGAGCACCGCCACTTTGACCCGCGGATGCTTGAGGAGCCAGCGCTGTTCACTGGCGCTCAGGTGCAACCGGCCAGCACCGACAATACCGAGGTTGCCGCCACTCCAACGGCGTAATATTTCCATCTGCTCGCCGGCGGGAATCGCCTCCAGCGCCGCATTGATGATCGGCGGCAGCCGCGTATTCTGCCGGGTGAACGCAAACCCGAATGGGTTGGCTTCGAGGGTGGAAAAATCCGCCATGCGCACAATATTGAGCTGGTTGCGGTTGATCAGGTAATTGGTACTGATGGCATCGCCCAGGTACACATCGGCGCGGCCAAACGCTACTGCGCCGATCGCCTCGAAGGCCGAAGAAAACAATTCCACGCGGGCATGGGGGTAGAACGCCCGTACCACCTCGGGCTGCAGATAGTGATAAAGCATCGCCACGCGCTTGCCCGCCAGGTCATCGCTCAGCGCCTGGCTATCGTTGGTACGGGTCACCAGAGTGGGTTGGTCATTGGCGTAGGAGCGCGACAGGATCAGTTGCGGGTCGGCCGCCTCATAGCCATTGGCCGAACCCAGGAAGTCCACATCACCGCGTTTGAGGGCTTCGATCACTTCATCGCGGGTTTCGTAGCACCGAACCTCAATGGGAATATTCAGGGCCTGGCTGATCAGCGCTGCGAAATCGGCGGTAATCCCCTCGAGCTCTTCACGGTTATTGGTCAGGTCGAAGGGTGCGTAATCGGGAGCGGACACCCCCATCAGCAACCTGCGCCGTTCGCGCAGCCAGCGCCAGTCGGGCTCTTGCAGGGTGACGATGGGAGGGTCGATACGAGAGTGGCCCAATAGCCGCAAAACATTGGGCTCATCAAGGGCCATCGCGACCATGGGCAACAGGCTCAACCAGAGAAACGTGGCGAACCGCTTGAACGCGATGGCGACCATTTCAAATCAGATCAGATGATTGCGCTGGGCAAATTTGGACAGGTGCACCACTGAGGACATCCGTAACTTCTCCTTGAGACGTGTCTTGTAAGTGCTGATGGTCTTGTGGCTCAACAGCATGTCTTCAGCAATTTCCTTGTTGCCCAGCCCCAGGGCCAGCTTCTGCAGGACGGTCAATTCACGGTCCGACAGGCACTCGATCATCTGCCGCTCGGTTTCCTGCAGGTCGTCACGGCGGACCGAGCTGGTGGGCAGGCTCGGGAAACAACTGTAGCCCGACTGGATCGCTCGGATAGCCTTTTGCAGCTCATCCAGCTCGCCGGTCTTGGCCACGAACCCCATGGCGCCGGCGCGCATGCAACGGGTGGAAAAAAACACGGCCAGGTAGGAGGTCAGCACCAGGATCCTGCACGGCAGGCCCAGGGCCTTGACCCGACTGATCACCTCCAACCCTCCCAGCTTGGGCATCGCCAGGTCAAGGATGATCAGCTCGGGACGTTGCTCCCGCGCCAATTGCATTGCATCTGCACCGTCACCCGCCTGATAGATCTCATCGAATCCTTCCTCCTTCAGCAGATATTTGACCGTCGCACGTATAAAAGGATGGTCATCCACGATTAATGCTTTGCTCATACACACCCCTAGGCGATCGAAGTACCCTTACATATCAAATGGGACCTAGGTACCTGTGAGATATGACAGTTCCGACAAACGGCACTGCACCCTCATCAGGACGATAACCACTCGCAGCCTGGTCCCTTCCATTGAAACATCACGAGCAATCACGGATGGACCAGAACGGGCAGCCAGCCGTAAGTGCCCAACCTTAACAATGCAATGATGTTTTGATTGAAGGGATAGTCCTGACTACTTGTAGGATTTTTCCTCACGAAAAGCCTAGTCGATATTGGCTCAACGGGCGGTTCGGGCACACGGGTCAGTCGGTGGTACTTGGGCTCCAGAACGCCTGCACCACCAGACTGGAGGTGGAAATACGCGCCACCAACGCGTCCAGCTCGTCACCGTCGACCGACGTCGCGGCGAGGGTGGCTTCGATTTCGACTTCTTCGCTGCCGAAGGGGCGTACATCGACATCGCTGGCCGGGTAGTTGCATCGCGCCAGCTCCGCCTCCAACAGCACCATGACTGCCTGTTGCTGGCTACGCCGTGCGATGACATAGAGAATGTTGGTCACCTCGGCCGAGACCACGTCCAACGGCTGACGGTTGATGTTATTGACGATCGGGCGCAGCAACGTATTGGCCGCCAGCACGAACAGCGTTCCCAGCAATGCCTCGAGAATCAGGTCGGCCCCCGCACAGGCACCGACTGCGGCCGATGCCCACAGGGTGGCGGCCGTATTGAGCCCGCGCACATTGCCCTCCTCGCGCATGATCACACCGGCCCCCAGAAAACCGATACCCGACACCACGTACGCGACCACGCGCACCGCGCCTTCGGCACCGCCCAGCCGATTGGCCATGTCGACAAAAATCGCCGCGCCGACCGCCACCAGTACATTCGTACGCAGACCTGCGGTGCGCTGACGGTATTGGCGTTCAAAGCCGATCAGACCGCCGAGAACAAACGCGGCGCTGAGGCTGACCACGGTGTCGACCAGTGAGTCGAGGTTGATGTTGTTGATGGCCTGCATAAAAAAATCTCCATGACTGCTGCGGCAACCGAGCCCCTGTTACTGCCAGCCAAACTTGCGGATGTAGTAGCCCTTCACTGCCTGGGTCAATGCCATGTAGGCCAGCAGAATCACCGGCAGGAACACAAAGTACAGCGACGGCAGTGCCTGCAATTTGAAGTAATGCGCCAACGGCCCCATCGGCAGAAAGATCCCGACGGCCATGATCACGCCTGTCATCACCATCAGCGGCATTGCCGCGCGGCTTTGCAGGAACGGGATTTTCGGGGTGCGGATCATGTGCACGATCAACGTCTGGGTGAGCAGCCCCACCACGAACCAGCCCGACTGGAACAGGGTCTGGTGGTCCGGCGTATTGGCATCGAACACATACCACATGAGTGCGAACGTGGTGATGTCAAAGATCGAACTGATCGGCCCGAAGAACAGCATGAAACGGCCCACATCTGCCGGCTGCCAGCGTTGTGGCTTGGCGAGCATGTCGTCGTCGACGTTGTCGAATGGAATCGCGATCTGCGAGATGTCATACAGCAGGTTCTGCACCAGCAAGTGCATCGGCAGCATCGGCAGGAACGGAATAAACGCACTGGCCACCAGCACCGAGAACACATTGCCGAAGTTGGAACTGGCCGTCATCTTGATGTACTTGAGCATGTTGGCGAAGGTGCGCCGACCTTCCAGCACGCCCTCTTCCAGCACCATCAGGCTCTTTTCCAGCAGGATGATGTCGGCGGCTTCCTTGGCGATGTCCACCGCGCTGTCCACCGAAATACCGATATCGGCTGTGCGCAGCGCCGGCGCATCGTTGATGCCGTCCCCCATGAACCCCACCACATGCCCGTTGGCCTTGAGCAGACGCACAATGCGTTCCTTGTGGCTGGGCGTGAGCCTGGCGAATACGTTGGTGGTTTCCACCGCCTGCGCCAGCTCGGCGTCGGTCATGTCTTCGATATCGTTGCCCATCAGCAGCCCTTGTTGCTCCAGGCCCACTTCACGGCAGATCTTCGCTGTGACCAGCTCGTTGTCACCGGTCAGCACTTTCACCGCCACGCCATGCGCCTTCAAAGCCTTGAGGGCGGGCGCGGTGCTTTCCTTGGGCGGATCGAGAAACGCCACATAGCCGATCAGCGTCAGGTTGTTTTCATCCGCCAGGGTGTAGGTATCACGCCCGGCCGGCATCGGCTGCGCCGCGACTGCCACCACGCGCAGGCCTTCTTCGTTGAAGGCCGCGGTGACCTGGCGAATGCGCGCCAGCAGCTCTGGCGTCAGCGCTTCATTGACGTCGCCATGGCGCACGCTGGTGCACACCGACAAAATCTCCTCCACCGCGCCCTTGCAGATCAACAGGTGCGGCTGGTCCTGCTCGGCCACCACCACCGACATGCGACGACGGTTGAAGTCGAACGGAATCTCATCAACCTTCTGAAACGCGGTACCGACTTTCAATTCACGATGGATCTCCACGTGCTCGAGCACGGCCACATCCAGCAGGTTTTTCAAACCGGTCTGGTAATAGCTGTTGAGGTAGGCCATTTCCAGCACATCGTCAGACTCCCGGCCCCACACGTCCACGTGGCGCGCCAGGAAAATCCTGTCCTGGGTCAGCGTGCCGGTCTTGTCGGTGCACAACACATCCATGGCGCCGAAGTTCTGGATCGCGTCCAGGCGCTTGACGATGACCTTCTTGCGCGACAGGAACACCGCGCCCTTGGCCAACGTCGAGGTGACGATCATCGGCAGCATTTCGGGGGTAAGGCCCACGGCAATCGACAGCGCGAACAGCAACGCTTCGGTCCAGTCACCCTTGGTGAACCCATTGATGAACAACACCAGCGGTGCCATCACGAACATGAAGCGGATCAGCAGCCAGCTGACCTTGTTGACCCCATGCTGGAACGAGGTGGTGGCGCGGTCGGTTGCCGTGACACGTTGCGCCAACGCACCAAAGTAGGTGCTGTTGCCCGTAGCAAGAATCACCGCCGTGGCGGCGCCGGACACCACGTTGGTGCCCATGAACAGGATGTTTTCCAGATCCAGCGGGTTGCGGGTATGGGCATCCTGCTGCTGGGCGAACTTCTCCACCGGCATGGATTCACCGGTCATCGCCGCCTGGCTGACGAACAGGTCCTTGGCACTGAGTACGCGGCAATCGGCGGGAATCATGTCGCCGGCCGACAACACGATCAGATCGCCCGGCACCAATTGCCTGATCGGCAGTTCAAGGCGCTTGGCCGCGTCCCGGCGCAGCACGGTCGCCGTGTTGCTGACCATCGCCTTCAACGCGTCGGCGGCCTTGTTCGACTTGGCTTCCTGCCAGAAGCGCAACAGGGTCGACAGCACCACCATGGAGAAAATCACCGTAGCCGCCTTCATGTCCTCGGTCAGCCAGGAGATCACCGCCAGCAAGGTCAGCAGCAGATTGAACGGGTTTTTATAGCAGTGCCACAGGTGCACCCACCAGGGCAGCGGTTGCTCGTGCTCGACCTCATTGAGCCCATATTGCCCGCGCAGCGCGTCGGCCTCCTGGGTGTTCAGCCCCTCGGCATGGCTGCCCAGCGTGCCCAGCACTTGCACGGCACTGCCATTGGCTGCGGCCACCAGGGTTTGCGCCAGGCTGGGCGGTACTTCGCGGCTGACACTGGCGTCGGTCACGGTCTCCAGCATCGCCAGCCGGCGAAAATGCCGGGCGATATGCCGGGTCCGCAGGAAGCCGGCGAAGAACTCTTTGAGTAGGCTGAGGTTCATGGTGTTACTCCTGCGCGAGGAAAAACCCGTCGTGCAGGTACTGGCCGCCCGCGCCGTGCCCGTCAAACACAGGCACAGCCGAACCTGGCCCGCCCGCCGTAAAAGGCAGGCGCGTCCGTAGCCTCCCGAGTCAACTCAGGTGCTGGTCAGCGTCGATGAGAGAGGATCAGGCAGACGCCAGGACTGGCCACTGCCGGGATGCCGCTTCTCGCTTTTATGGCGAGACAACGGCATCTGAAACATGCGCGTTACCTTGCCAAGTATGTGCCGGTTACCGAAACCGGCCGACTACTGTCACTCGAACAAGTACCCACTGAGGGTCTCCGCTATTGATGAAAACGCGCGAAGCTTACGCCGCGATGTTGCCAGAGTAAACCGTAGGAAAGTGCCTGAATGGGGAATAAGAAATTTCTTCAGGATGGGTTCAGGAATGCCGTCCTCAACCACACCGGCGAGTACATGTGGGAGGGGGCTTGCCCTCGATAGCCATAGGTATCTACACAACTCTGTAGCGCTCAACCGTACGTAACCACGATGCGAAGCGAGTCGCTCTTGATCTTGATCTGCTTTTGCTCTTGATCTCAGGCGCCCCGTTAAACCACGCTGGCCGAACGCAGGCTTGAATCCGTGGGCAACCCGGCAGGACGCCGGGTTAGCCGCACTGGGCCAGGGATGGCCCATTGCGGCGGCCCACGGATTCAAGCCGGAGAGAGGGCACACCGAGCCTAAGCGAGGTGCCGAGTGGTGGGGCAAGAGCGTTTTGCTTACTTTTGCGCTTTTCAAAAGTGAGCCGCTGTAAAAGCGGAACCATTAGCAGCCGTGACCGCAGAAACGGATATGTACTCGGTCCAATCCAACATCCTGGTCGGCCCAGAGGCCGCCATCGGGGGCAAGCCCCCTCCCACATTTGGACCGCAGCGCATCAGTTAGATAGCCGTCGGCTGTGAGGCCGTCAGCCGCCTGGTCACAGGTCCGACGCCGTACCGCCATTTACTGTGGGAGGGGGCTTGCCCCCGAAGACGGTGCGTCAGTTACGAATTCATTGCCTGATACACCGCAATCCCAGGCATTGACGCCCAAGGGGCGAAAGGCGCTGTACGGCAGATTTGGAATCAAGGTTGAGGAGACATCAGGCGCCTTGCACTGATGAGACCGGTACAGGTTACCGGGTGCTGGGTCGGTCCCGCTCAACCCGCGTCAGGTAGCCGTCAATGGTCCCGTTGCGCAGCGGCTTGATCTGGATAGAGACCCTGTTCACCTGAAGACCCATCGCGATGCCCTCTCGGGTTCGCACCTGCACATACCCAAGCCTGGGCCAAAAGCGCTCGGCCCTGGTATTGCCCACCACCACCGTCAGCCGCAGCCACTGGGCGCCCTTCGCCGCCGCCCATGCCTCAAGGTCCGAGTGCAAGCGCTGCGCGAGCCCGCTGCCGTGCCAGCGCGTATGCACCAGCAGCAACCCGATATGCCATACCCCGGCGGCGAGCAGATCCGCGGCGATATTCACCACAGCGACCAGTTGATCCTGCGCATCGCGGTAACCCAGCCAGTACATGCGGCTGCAATGCCAACCTGCGGGTAATTGGCCGCGCAACTCGTTCCGCGCTTCGGTCGGGGTAGCCGGCTCACCATTCACTGCAATGAAATAATCCGGCGCCTGTTCAAAAAACTGCTGCAGCTCAGCCTCATCCCCGCCAAGCAGCTCAACCACCTGAATGCCGTCGAGGGAGCAGCCAGGCAACACGTCTGGATCAACATCCATATTCAATCCCTTCAATCATCGCGCGTCAGCACTTCCAGCAATTCAATTTCGAAACGCAGATTGCTGTTCGGCTTGATATGCGCGCCCATCGAGCGCTCGCCATAGGCCAGGTGCGCCGGTACATACAACGTGCGCACACCGCCAACCTGCATGCCCATCAAACCTTGGTCCCAGCCCTTGATCACGCGGCCGGTGCCGATCACGCACTGGAACGGCTTGCCCCGCTCCCACGACGAATCGAACACCGTGCCATCTTCCAGGGTGCCGGTGTATTGGGTGGTGATCAGCGCGCCCTTGACCACGGTTTTGCCGGTGCCCAGGCGGATGTCGGTGACCTGCAGTTCGTCGTTGCTCATGGGAGTCTCATTGGAAGCGTGAAAGGCTGGGGTTTTCCCAGAATCGGCGGGGTTTGGCAAGTGTAGGAACAGGCATCTGGTGGAAATGGCACAAAACCAAATGTGGGAGGGGGCTTGCTCCCGATAGCGGTGCATCAGTCGAGATATCAGTGGCTGACACTCCGCTATCGGGGGCAAGCCCCCTCCCACATTTGGATCGTAGCGCGTCAGTTAGATAGCCGTCGGCTGTGAGGCTGTCAGCGGCATCGCCACAGGTCCGGCGCCGTACCGGCATTTACTGTGGGAGGGGGCTTGCCCCCGATAGCGGTACATCAGTCGCAACATCAGTGGCTGATACTCCGCCATCGGGGGCAAGCCCCCTCCCACATTGGGTCTGCATGCATCCAGAAGCTTTTTACAACCAATGCCAGAACCGGCTCCAGAACCCTCGGCCCAACTCATCCTTGCACCCGGCATATTGCCGCGCATACAGCTGCGAACGCGCCTGCACCTTGCTTGCCACCGGTAGCAGCCAGGCTTTGCTGGCGTAGGTGCGCTGGCGGTAGCCGCCCCAGCCTTCGTGGTAGTTCAGGTACTGGCCGTAGGCGTCGTATTTGTAGACGCCGTTGATGGTGTAGGTCTTGTCCATGTACCAACCGATGAAGTCGATGGCGTCGTCGAAATCCTCGCGATCGGCGCCGCTGCGGCCGGTGCTTTTGCGGTAGTCATTCCATACCTCATCCTTGGCCTGGGCATAGCCGGACGCCGTGGACACGCGACCCCAGGGGATGATCCACAGCAGGTATTTACGCGGGGTCTTGGCGTCGTAGCGAAAGCCCGACTCCTGATACATGATCGCGAACGGCACCTGGATGGGTACGCCCCAGCGCTTTTGCGTGACCTTCGCCGCGTCGTACCAGTCGTCCTTTTCGCGAAAGATGCTGCAGATGTCGTTGGGCGTGCGTGGCGGCGAGGTGCCGCACGCCGCCAACAGAGAGGTGAGTAGTAACAGTCCGACGGCTTTGCCTGCGCTCAAGGGGCACCTTTGCGTGATACGCGTAAAATGTCGGGCATTTTACGCGTTCACCGAGGCGGCGTCCCTGCCGCAGACAGTTTTTAAGCCAATGGCACGCGACGGGTTGTCAGCGCGATACGACCGACAAAGAAGCTCAAGGCCGCACCCAGCAGCAGCATCGCCAAGGTGCTCCAGGCTGCACGAGACAGTTGCTTGGCCGCTACTTCACCGGCTTCACGGGCTTTCTGTTCAGCCTGTTGCTTGAGTTCTTCGACTTTCTGCATGGCCTGCTGATAAGCCTGGGCATAGTTGTCGACGATCTGCGTGGCTTCTTCCTTGCTCTTGCCGGTACGCGCCGCGACGATGTTGACCAGGGCCTCTTTATCTGCAGCGTTCAGTGCAGGCTCGCCGGACGATTTCACGCGCTCGAACCACTGCTTGAGCTCATCGCCCGCCTGGGCAGGGTTGGTCGCTGCGTCAGTCGCGGTTTGCTTGCCATCGGCTGCAGCCTGGTCGGTTTTCTGCTCGACGTTGGCCGGGTCCAGCTCAGGCTTGCCGCTTTGCTTGAGCAGGGTATCGAGTTGACCTTGCAGGCTGTTCCAGTCCAGCTGGATACCCTGCTCGTTCAACTGCTGCTTGATGCTGTTGCCGATCCCCGGTGCGGCGGCGGCGATGCCACTGCCGGCAGCCGACAGACCTTTACCCACCACGTTGCCCGCGGTACCCACGACGCTGGAGGCCAAGCCTGCCAGCAGCCAGGTGGTCAGCAAGGTGGTCAGGGTCCAGGTCAGTACACCGTGCAGACCACCGCGATCCGGTGCGGTACGCCCGGCCACGAACGCGCCAAGCGCAATGGCGATCAGCGTCGATACAAACAACCAGATCCCGGCGCCCGTACCGAAACCGCTCAACGGGTTACCGGCTTCCATCGGCTCGACGGCACTCGCGCCAATCGCCGTACCCAACACACTCAATACCAGGTAGGTCACCAGTGCAATTGCACTACCGGCCAATACCGAGCTCCACGACACCCGAAACAGCGATCGATTGGTTTCATAGACAGTGGTCATACAAAGGTCCTTTTCAAATTATCGGAGCAAGGCAAAGTGCCTTGACTGGTGTGAGTGTGGCGAAACGACATACGTTCAGTCGTGGCCCAAATGCACTATCTGGCCTGGTGCATTCGCACTCCCACAGGGACAACTTCTCTGCACTATCCGAAACCTGGGATGTCGTAATTCAATGCGTCCAGACTTCGGAGAATCTATGACACAGGATGTTCTTGCCAAAGAAACCAACCGCCGCCAACTGCAACAGATCATCTCCGGATTATCCGATGGTGTGATATTGGCGGAGGTCGACCAGACCATCCTCTGGGCCAACGAGGCCGCGTTGGCCATGCATGGCGTCGGCGACGTCATGGGGCTGGGCGCCAACACCCGGCAATACGCCGAGCGCTTCAGTCTGCGCTATCGCAACAACCACCCGTTGCAACTGGACAGCTACCCCCTGGCCCGCGCAGCGGCGGGAGAAGAATTCAGCGACGTGATCGTGGAGGTCATTCCCACCACCGACCAGGAAAAAACCTGGGTGCACCGCCTGCGCAGCCTGGTCATCACTGACGCACAGGGTGAGCCGGAACTGCTGGTGCTGATCCTCAGCGATGCCACCGAGTGGGCCAGCGCCGAACAGCGCTTCGAAAAAACCTTCAACGCCAACCCCGCACCTGCCGTGATCTGCCGCCTGAGCGATCTGCGCTACATCAAGGTCAATCAGGGCTTTCTGGAAATGACCGGCTACAACCGCGACCAGGTCATCGGCAAATCCGTGTATGAACTGGACGTGCTCGAGCAGGCCGAGCGCAAGGACCTGGCGATCGAGCGCCTGGGGCAAGGCGCGACCATTCCACAGATGCAGGCCGAACTGAGGCTGCCCGAAGGCGGCAGCAAGCTGGTTGTGGTGGCCGGCCAGCCCCTGGATATGAACGAGGAAGACTGCATGCTGTTCTCGTTCATGGACCTGGAGCCGAGGCGCAAGGCGGAAATCGCCCTGCGCCAGAGCGAAGAACGATTCGCCAAATCCTTCCGCCTGACGCCAGTGCCGACCCTGGTGTGCAACGCCGCCAATCGCCAGGTTGTAGACGTCAACGAAGCGTTCATGAGCATCACGGGTTACATCAGTGAAGAACTGATCGGCAAGTCCATCGAAGAAATCAATTTCATCGACAACCCGCCTACCAGCGCGCAATTGTTCGCCACGCTGGAAAAGGCCGGAAACCTCGACGGCCACGACCTCAAGGTACGCAAGAAAGGCAATGAAGTGATCGACTGCGTGGTGTCCGCCGACACCGTGGTGATCCAGGATGTGCCGTGCTACCTGCTGGTGTTCATGAACATTACCGAACGCAAGCGCTCGGAGCTGGAGCTGGTGGCGGCCATCGAAGAAGTGATGCAGGACGCCTCCTGGTTCAGCCAGACCCTGATCGAGAAACTGGCCAATGCCAAAAGCGTCAACAGCCCTAACCTGCCGAACGTATCCTTCACCGACCTCACGGCCCGTGAACGGGACGTGCTGGGCTTGATCTGCGAGGGCCTGGCCGACAAGGAGATCGCTTCGCGCCTGAAGCTGGCACCCAATACCGTGCGCAATCATGTGGCGACGGTGTACTCCAAACTGGGCGTTCACAGCCGCAGTTCGGCTATTGTCTGGGCCCGTGAACGCGGGCTGTTTGCTGGCGAACTGCGGGTAAAAAACAAGCGCTGAGAGTGCAAATGCACTAGTTCATATAGTGCGAATTCGCCTTATTAGCTGGCGGCGCAATCAATAACCTTCAAGGCATCGAATCTGTGCCTTGAAGGAATCTGCATGTTTACCCTCTCTCAACTGCGAAATTGCATCGAAGAAGGCCTGTCGCCGCTGACATGCGAATTCACCCTGTGCCGGGATGCGTCCTTGACCCTCAAGGTATTCGACGCCGAAACCGGCCGAGTCGACCTGGTGGTTACCGGCATCAGCACCAACCGGCTGCAGACCCCGGAAGAAGTGACGAAAATGGTCGATGAATTGCGCTACGAACTGCAGAGCAATACGGTCGGCAAACTCAACCTGGATGACCTGCCTTCAGCTTCGCCCCAATGAAATAGAACACCCCGCCCCCTACGATAAATCCCCCGAGCATCAAAAACATGTAATGCGCCGGCAGGCTGGCCAGCACCAGCCCGCATAACACCGGTCCCAATGCGGCACCGAGATTGGCCAGGTTCTGCGCGCCGTAATACATACCGCGCAAGTGGTCAGGAGCAATCCGGTCGATAAACATGTACTCGGCCGGAAACACGATGATTTCCCCCACGGTAAAAACCGCCATCGCCAGCACCCACCACAACAGGCTGGTGGACAGCGCAAAGCCAATCAACCCCAGCATGAACATACTCAAGCCCGCGATCAGCCACTGGCTCAAGTAGCGGTGCGAGATGCGCCGGCCAATCAGGTACTGCAAGGCAATCACCAGAACGGCGTTGGTGGTGAGTATTGTGCTGATTACCGTGTAGGTGTATTCAGCGGTGGTGGTGGTCACCAGGTATTGCGACAGGTAGGCGACGAACTGACCGAACACCACGGCACTGAGCAGTCCACCAACGGTGAAACACACCAGGCGGTGATCCTTGAGCAGCACACGGCCTACGGCGAGGAATGACACCGGTTTTTGCGTGGCGTCGACGGTGGTCAGTGCGCGGTCGCCCAGGCGCCAATACAACAGGAAAAATCCCGCGCCCAACAACGCCGACAGAATAAACGGCAGGCTGATATCCAGCGTGGCCACCATCGCGCCAAAAAACGGGCCCACGGCATAGCCGATATTGGTCAGGGTGTATTTGATGGAGAACACTTCGCTGCGCCCATCCTCCGGCAGCACGCTGGCGAAACCGGCCTTGATCGCAATATCGATGACCGCATAGGCCAGGTTGATCAAAATCAGGCAGCTATAGAACGCCCAGATAGTCTGCGCCAGGACCGTACCGATGAAGCCCAGCACAAACACCAGGCTCAGCCCGAGCAGCAAGCGGTAACTGTTGACGCGGTCGACGAGGAAACCGCCATAGACGCTGAGCAGCGAGCCCACAATCAGCGAACTGCCGATCACCAGGCCGACCTGGCTGATATCCAGGGCGAAATGGCCGGTGAGGTAAATCACCAGGTACGGAAACGTGATCGCCTTGGCCAACGTCAGCAACAACGTGGCCGACAGCAGCAGGTTCACCGTGCGGGGATAGTTTCTTATTGCGGCAAGCATCCTGCTCTCTTTCCTTGAAGGTAACGCGACCATTGCGGTCGGCTACCTTAACCCAGGAAAGATGACGCGAGCAGGTGGTCCGGCAGGATTATTTCTTGACCGGCGTAATCTCAAGGATGGTGCCGTTGGTGGTCTTGAGCAGGACGTACTTGTCGCCTACTCGTGCCCACTGGCTCTCATCTTCGGGCTGCTTGAGGCCGCGTTTTTTCCAGTCTTTAACCGCCGATTCCTTGCGCATCAACATGTCCGGGGCGCGGTCGCCTTCTTTCAAGTCACGGGCGTTGATATTCGAAGGTTGCACGGTTTCCTGAGGGGTATCGCCGGCCTGCACCACGAAACTCGCAGTGGACAGGCTTGCGGCAACGAGAACACAGGCAAATAGGGATTTGGACTTCATGGGTGCTCCTTCAATTCAGGGGACGTACCCAGGTTCCGACCGCAGCGGCGCGAAATCATTCAGCCGCTCACCTTGCTCCAGCCCCACGCTTGAGTTGCCGTCATCAACGGCCCAGCCGGATCACTGGCCGGTCGGCACTTTTAACGTTGGACAAGCAATTGGAAATGGCCATTATCCGCTATGATCGCGACCTCACTTTCACAGATAAGGACATCCAATGTTCGGCAGCGTTTTCTGGGTCATTTTCATTGGCGTTCTCAGTGTGATCGCGCTCTACCTGATCAGCCTCTACAACACGCTGGTCAGTTTGCGAAATCGCTTCAAGAACGCGTTCAGCCAGATCGAGGTGCAACTCAAGCGGCGCCATGACCTGATCCCCAACCTGGTGGAAACGGCCAAGGCTTACATGAGTCATGAGCGCGGCACACTGGTGGCTGTCACCGAAGCACGCAACGTGGCGGCAGCCTGCCTCAAGCTCGCGGCGGCAGAACCTGGCAGTGCGCACTCCATCGCGCAACTGGGCAAGAATGAGAGTCGGCTCAACACGGCCGTGGATAACCTGAACGTTTCGCTTGAGGATTATCCGGACCTGTATGCATCAGAAACAATGATGCAACTGAGCGATGAAATGACCAACACCGAAAACCGCATTGCGTATGCCCGTCAGTTCTTCAACGATGCGGTGATGGAATACAACATTTTCCGCCAGAAATTTCCGACGATCCTC
This sequence comes from Pseudomonas sp. Wu6, assembly GCF_019891515.1. Classification (NCBI taxonomy): domain Bacteria; kingdom Pseudomonadati; phylum Pseudomonadota; class Gammaproteobacteria; order Pseudomonadales; family Pseudomonadaceae; genus Pseudomonas; species Pseudomonas sp. Wu6. The sequence continues at coordinate 44,592 of NZ_JAFLXH010000017.1, forward strand.
ATGGCCCAGGCTGTGGGGCACGGCACGGACGCGACGTTGCTGGAGTTCGAAGACAGCAAACAGATTCAAACCGTCCCGACGGTATCCTTCACCTGATCAGTGCCACGGATGGCTGCATGAACTTTTTTGAACATCAGGACCGGGCTCGCAGAAATGCGATCTATCGCGTGTTACTGGTGACCGTGATTGTGCTCACCCCCGCTCTATTCGGGGTATTTTTATCAACCTGGTTTGATGAGATTCATTGGTACGAACCCTTGCTTATCTCTGCGGTGATACTGCCGTTCATTGCGGCAGGGTACTGGTTCCAGGGCCGCAAGCTGAAAAAGGGCGGCAGCGCAATTGCAGAAAGCTTCGGTGGCGTACTGATCAGTGCGGAGCCGGTGGCGCAAGACAATCGTTGGCTGCTTGATATCGTCGAGGAAATGGCCATTGCTTCAGGCAGCCATGTGCCCTTGGTTTACATGATGAATCAGGGATGCATCAACGCCCTTGCCGCCGGCCGCACACCGAAAAACTCGGTCATCTGCGTGACCTTTGGCGCGACCGTCATGTTCAATCGTGAAGAAATGCAAGCAGTCATTGCCCATTTGTTCAGCCAGATTCACAACAATGACATGCGCTCCGATGCACGTATGACGGGAGTCTATCTAGGCGTCGCCTGGTTTACCCTGCTGCTTCTACCTGTCGCCGCCAGTGGCGTGATCGGCGCATCGTTGTTCTTCCTGGCAGGCGGCTGGGCTTACCTCACCTATTTCGCGATGTCGCGCGTCAACCGCCAACGCAAGTTCCTGGCTGACGCGACAGCTGCGCAGTTCACACGTCACCCGCAAAGCGTTGCCAGCGCACTGATGAAAATAGGTGGACACCCACCTTCATCGTTTCTGACGTGCTGCCAGGAGACAGAGAACTTCCTGCCGATGTTTTTCGCGGCGCCCTTCCGCAAATTCTCACAGCGATCCATTTCTCCTCATCCCCCACTCGCGAAACGAATAGCGCGGCTCTATCCCGAGTGGGATGGCGAGTACCCGGATGTTCCTCCGCTGGAAACCCTGATGGGCGACGATGAACAGGCCCAGGAGAATCGTCGCCGCTGGGAAGTCCTTGGCGCCGTCGCCATCGCTGCCAGAGGGCTGAACAGCACGCAAGAGGATCCCGCACAGCGTTATCAGACTCAAGCCACCCAGAGCATGATCCCCTATGAGGCCTGGTCGGTAGCGGGCGACCCTGCCGGCGCACAAGCCCTGATCTACAGCTTGCTGCTCTGCGTACAGCCGGCTCTGCGCGCGCGGCAACTTACGCTGCTGCAGGAAATCCTCGATCCACAAGTCGCCCACTTCCTGCCGGGGTTGGACGCACCTGTACGTGGGCTTGACCGCTATCTGCGCCTGTCGTTGTTGGACCTGTGCGTTCCGGCGCTCAAGCAATTGCCAGCCGACCAATACAAAGTGTTCACCAACACGGTGAGGAGCCTGGTTGCCGTCGATTCCCGCAGCCTTTTTGGGGGTTGGGCCTTGATCAACATACTCGATGCACAAGTGCTGCCCAAGCCCCCAATCAAACGCCGGTCCACACTGGAACAACAGGAGGACAACATAACGTTGCTGCTCGGCATACTTGCCCTCACAGGGCAAAGAAGCCAGGCACAGATTGAGCTGGCGTACTACCGCGCCTGTGATGTATTGCCCTTTTATACGGCGCCAATGAAGACACTGAAAGAAGGTGCAAGCCTGGATGCACTCGACAAACCGTTGAAAGGCCTGCAACAGCTTCAACCGGAAGATAAAGCGATCCTGATGGAAGCGGTCGCGGTCTGCATCGAAAACGACGGCCATATCACCCCCGAAGAAATCGAGTTGGCGCGCGCGATCGCCGCCATCCTCGATTGCCCGATGCCCGAAGGCCTGCAAACACCTCCGATTGCGGAGGACGAAGCGTCCCCATTGCCGGCATGAAATAATTCCTGTAATTTTTCATGAAATTATCTGACATATATTTCATGAGCCCTCAAGAAGAACTCGCCACCCTCGCCGCGTTGATCCACGACCTGCGCAAGCACAAGAAACTCACCCTCGCCCAACTCGCGCAGAAGATCGAGCGGTCGGTGGGTTTTCTGTCCCAGGTCGAGCGCGGCCTGTCGCGCCCAACCGTCGCCGACCTGACCGCCATCAGCCACGCCCTCGACGTCCCTACGACCTATTTCTACAGCCGGCCCAAACCCAGGGCGGTGGATTGGGTCACCCGCCCCAACGAGCGGCGCACGGTGTACTACGCCAATGGCATCACCGACATCCTCGTCTCGCCGAGCATGAACGGCGCGTTCTCGATGCTCGACAGCCTGTTGGCACCCGGCGCCAACAGTGGTGAACAGACCGTGAGCGACCGCGCCGAGCAGGCCGGTTTTGTGCTGGAGGGCGAGCTGACCCTGTGGGTTGAAGGTGAAGCCGATGCAGTCACCCTAGGCCCGGGCGACAGCTTCCATCTCGCCAGCTTCGCCCACTGCCGCTACGCCAACCTGACCGACCTGCCCGCCCGCGTGCTGTGGGTTTACAACTAGGAGCTGCACCCGTGAAAAGCCCCTCTGCAACCTTGCTGGCCGAAGTTCGGACCTTCCGCCAGAACCACCCCGATGTGCGCTACGTCGACCTGATCGCCCTGGACATTGCGGGGCATTTCTACGGCAAGCGCTACCCGGTGGACATGCTCGAGAAAGTCGCCGCCGGCAGCCCCTTGAAGCTGCCGCAGAACGCCGTATTGCTGGGGGCCCAGGGCGGGTTGTTCAAGATTGGCGACTACTGCTTCAACGACGGTGACCCGGACGCCAATCGGCGCCTAATTCCAGGTACGCTGAAGCCGGTGAGCTGGGAGTCGCAGCCGCTGGGGCAGATGCTGATCACCTCCGACGGCACCGAAGCGCCGATCGAATTCGAACCTCGCGAAGTCCTGGCCAACGTGCTGGAGCGCCTGCGCCTCAAAGGCATTCACCCGGTCGTGGCGTTTGAGCTGGAGTTCTACCTGTTCGACAAAAAGCTCGACAACGGCCTGCCGCAATTCCCCCGCGACCCGCTGAGCGACGATGCCGACGACCAGCCCACCCTGCATATCGAACGGCTGTCGCGCTTTGGCGACGTGCTGGACGACATGGCGCAAACCGCCACGGCCCAGGGCATCGATATCACGGTGATCACCGCCGAAATCGGCCCGGGCCAGTTCGAAATCAATTTCGGCCATTGCGACGACGGCCTGCGCGCCGCCGACTGGGCCGCCCTGTTCTGCCGCAGCACGCGCGGCGTGGCGCTCAAGCACGGCTACCGCGCCAGCTTCATGGCCAAGCCTTACCTGCAGTTTCCCGGCAGCGGCATGCATGTGCACGTCAGCCTGTATGACGGTGCGGGCAACAACCTGCTGGCGGCGCACCAGCAGCAACCGCTGCGCCACGCCGTGGCCGGTTGCCTGGCGTTGCTGCCCCATTGCATGCCGATCTTCGCCCCCAACCACAACGCTTTGCGCCGCCTCGGCGGTACGGTCAACGCCGCCACCCGAGCCAGCTGGGGTTTCGAAGACCGGGATGCGTGCGTGCGCATCCCCGAGTCAGACCCGCGCAATCTGCGTATCGAGCATCGCCTGGCCAGCGCCGACGCCAACCCCTATCTGGTGTTGGCGGCGATCCTCGCCGGTTTGGAGCATGGCCTCGAAGCCAGGCAGGACCCTATCGCGCCACTGAATGAAGACCGCAGCAGCGGCACCGATTTCCCCGTGGAAATGCTCGACGCCGTGCGCGCCATGCAACATCAGCAGGTTGTGCGCGACAAGCTGGGCGCGGAATTTGTCGATGTGTATTGCGAGAACAAGCGCCAGGATCACCTGGCGTTCCAGCAGGAAATTCATGCGCGGGAATATCGCTGGTTCCTTTAGCCAACGACGACGGGCGAAATGCGAAAGGCCTGACACACATCAAGGAAAGGCTCTAGAACGGGCCTTTCAGGCGAAAAAATTGTCGAACAATCCTGGCCTTGGCCGTTGAGAGCGATTATCATCCGGCGCCTTCTCACTACCCGTCGGGTAGTTGTTTCAATGTGTCACCCGAGGCGCCCATGTACCGTTTTTCGTTTCACCGCCCTTTGATTGCCATCAGCCTGGGGCTGGTTTCCCATACCGTCTGCGCAGCCCTGCAACCTGTCGCCGAAGCGCCACTGGCCAGCGACACCCAATTGCACTGCCACTTCAATCGCGACGCCAGTACCGACTGCACCACCACCGAGCACTACACCATTCTCAAGCCCAGCGGGCGCGAAATGCTCTCGCGCATCGACTTCGATTACGCCGAAGACGACCGGTTTGAAGTCATCAGCGCGCAGACAATCCAGCCTGGCGGCAAGCCCGTCAGCCTGAGCGCCCAACACATCGACACCCGCACTGCCCCTGGCTCCGAACATGGGTTTACGCGGGATAAACAGACCTCCCTGGCCTTTCCAAACCTTCGCGTTGGCACACAGATCAGCTACACGGTACGTAAATATCAGCCTGCACAAGCGCTGATATCCCAGTCTCACTACAGCCTCATGTTCGGTGCAGGCCCCATTCGCAGCGATCACTTCAAGGCGCGCTTTACTGCCGAAACGCCCATCCAGTGGCGCAGTGAATATTTCGAAGGATTTACCGTGACCCCGTCGGCCGACGGCAAGGCACTGGAGATTGTGCGCAAGGCCCCGGTTTACCGAAACTATATCAATGAGCCAGCCGACAGCGCGTACCGGCGTCAGGCGCATATCGAAGTGGGCAGCTCCCTGGACCGCCAGGCCTATTTCGGCGAATTGGCCCAACGCTACAAGCAGATACTCGATGCCGCCCTGCCCCCCGACAGCGCAGCGACCGTGGCCCGGGTTCGGGCCCTTCCACCCGGCGAACGGGTAGCCGCCCTGATGCAGCACATCAACGATCACTACCGTTACCTGGACGATTGGCGCGCGACGGGGCGTGGCTATATACCGTTCGACCTCAAGGACATCGAGGCCCATGGTTATGGCGACTGCAAAGACCTGGCGGTCCTGCTCAGCGCCATGCTCAACGCCAGTGGCATCAAGGCCGAGACCGCGTGGGTCAGCCGTGGCTACAGGGTGAACGCCTTGTTGATTCCCGGCCCCAACGCGCCAAACCATGTGATCGTTCGCGCCGAAGTGGACGGTCAGGTGTGGTGGCTGGACCCCACCAATCCGGTCTTCGCCCCCGGCCAGGTCATGCCCGATATTCAGGACCGCTGGGCATTGGTCAACAACGCCCAGGGACAGGTACGTGAAGACCACATTCCCATGGAGCGTCCGGAAACCAGCCTGCGCATGGACAAACAGGTGCACTACGACAAACACGGCCATGGCGCTACCCAGGCCACTATCACGTTCAGCCGCCTGCCGCTGATGCAACTGAGCGTCGCTGATCGCGAGCAGGGCACTACCGCTACCGATGAGGACATCTGCGCCAACTTCGGCAATGGCATCAGCGACTGCCGGATCACCCGTGAACCCACCGAGTTTGTGGTGCACGACGGCTACAGCGTCAGTGCACGGATGAACGATCAGCGCGCCCTGGAAAAGCTGGGCAATGATTACGTCTACACCGATCCGTCACTGCAAGATCGCTGGGAGAGTTACATCAATTACCGTCGTCAGGGACAACAGACCGACCTGTATCTGGGCAACCCTGAAACCTATGACTACACCTATACCCTGACAGGCGCCAAGATGGAAAAAGCCATCCCCGACTGCGCAGTGCGCTCGCCCTGGTACGACCTGGACTTGGACGGTAAACTGGAGGATGGCACGCTGCGCTATCACTATCGCCTCAGCCAGAAAAAGCGCTGGTTGACCCATGATGAAGTGGCCAGTGATGCATTCGGCAAGATGATTGACGAGGCTCGAGCCTGTGCCGAGCAGGTGCATCAGGTGGTGAAGCTCTAAATTCCTGCCTGACATAACAGGGTTCAAATGTGGGAGGGGGCTTGCCCCCTCCCACATTTCAATCAGGTTCCTTCAGTTGGATTCGCCAAGCAACAAACCCTGCTCCCGCGCGCACAACTCCACCACATAATCCCACAACACCCGCAACCGCACCGACTTGTGCAACTCCCGCCGCGAGCTGATCCAATAACTGCGCTGGATGCTCTCCCCCGGCAACAACGGCACTAACTGCGCATCGCCCGCCGCCATGAAACAGGGCAATACCGCGATTCCCAGGCCGGATCGCGCGGCCTGGTGCTGGGCAATCACGCTGGTGCTGTGAAAGACCACCTTGGGACTGCGACAAAAGCTGCTGAGGAATTTCAGTTCCTGGCTGAACAGCAGATCGTCGACGTAATCGATCCACGCATGGGCCGCGAGGTCTTCGCGTTTTTCAATCGGCGGATGACGCTCAAGGTAAGTGCGGCTGGCATACAGCGCCAGGCGGTAATCGGTGAGTTTGCGGGTCACCAACTGATCGACGCTGGGGCGTTCCAGGTGAATGCTGATTTCCGCTTCGCGGTTGAGGATGCTGACAAAGCGCGGCACCGCGACCAGTTCCACTTCCAGGCCGGGATAACGTTCAAACAGCCCGCCCATGCGACCGGCGAGGAACATCACCCCCAGGCCCTCCGCCACCCCCAGGCGAATCTTGCCCAGGGGCGCCGCACAATGGGTCAGTTCGTCTTCAGCCAGCAGCGCCACGTTTTCCATGGCTTCGGCATGTTTGAGCAGGGCTTCGCCGGACGGCGTAAGCTCGTAACCCTGGGCGTGCTGCACGAACAGCGCCGTACCGAGGCTTTTTTCAATGGCCTCGATATGCCGCGCCACCGTGGCGTGCGTGGTCTTCAAGCGTTGCGCGGCGGTGAGCAAGCGGCCGCTGCGCTGCAATTCGAGAAAAAACCGCAGGTCATTCCAGTCGAACATATCGCCTCCGTTGCGCAACCGTGGGCAGCGCTGTTTAAAAACGCACAGCAGCTGGGCAAAAACTAACATTTTTAAGACGAAAACTAACAACTAGGATGGAGCCAATAAGAAAAACAAGCGAGACCCCAGATGCCCACTGCAACTGCTGAATACGATTATGTGATCGTCGGTGCCGGCCCCGCCGGCTGCTTGCTGGCCAATCGTCTGTCCGCCAACCCGGCCCACCGCGTCCTGCTGCTGGAAGCCGGTGGTCGCGATAACTACGCCTGGATTCATATTCCGGTCGGCTACCTATTCTGCATCGGCAACCCGCGCACCGACTGGTGCTTCAAGACCCAGGCCCAGGCCGGCCTGCAAGGTCGCGCCCTGAGCTATCCGCGCGGCAAGGTACTGGGCGGTTGCTCGTCCATCAACGGCATGATCTATATGCGCGGCCAGGCCCGGGACTATGACGCCTGGGCGGCGCAAGGCAACCCGGGCTGGGCCTGGAATGACGTATTGCCGCTGTTCAAGCACAGCGAAAACCATTTCGCCGGCGATTCGCCATTCCACAGCGACGGCGGCGAATGGCGCGTCGAGCAGCAGCGCCTGCATTGGCCCATCCTCGATGCGTTTCGCGACGCAGCCGAGCAAAGCGGCATCGCCAACATCAGCGATTTCAATCAGGGCGATAACGAAGGTTGCGGTTATTTCCAGGTCAACCAGAAGGCCGGGGTGCGCTGGAACGCGGCCAAGGCGTTTCTCAAACCGGTCCGCCAACGGCCCAATCTGACGGTATTGACCGAAGTGGAGGTCGACCGCGTGGTGCTGGAAAACGGCCGTGCCTCCCAAGTGATCGGGCGCCGGCACGGCCAGCAACTGAGCTGGAAAGCCTGCAGGGAAATCGTGCTGTGCGCCGGTGCCGTGGGCTCGCCAGGCATCCTGCAACGCTCGGGTATCGGCCCTGCCCACGTGCTCAAACCGTTGGGCATCGACGTGGTGCATGAACTGCCGGGCGTGGGTGGCAACCTGCAGGACCACCTGCAACTGCGCCTGATCTACAAGCTGGAAAACGCGCGCACCCTGAACCAGATCGCCGGCACCGTATGGGGCAAGATGGGCATGGGCCTGCGCTACCTGTATGACCGCAGCGGGCCGCTGTCGATGGCGCCCAGCCAGCTTGGCGCGTTTGCCCGCTCCGGCCCCGAGCAGACCTCGGCCAACCTTCAATACCATGTGCAGCCGTTGTCCCTGGAGCGCTTTGGCGAACCGCTGCACGCGTTTCCGGCCTTTACCGCCTCGGTCTGCGACCTGCGCCCACACAGCCGCGGGCGCATCGATATCCGCTCTGCCAACCCGGCGGACGCACCGCTGATCCAGCCCAACTACCTCAGCCACCCCGAAGACCTGCGCGTGGCCGCCGACGCCATTCGCCTGACCCGGCGAATCGTGGCCGCGCCGGCCCTGAGCCGGTTCAAGCCGGTGGAATACCTGCCCGGTGACGCGCTGCAAACCGAAGAACAGTTGCACGAAGCCGCGGCGCGCATCGGCACGACCATCTTCCATCCGGTGGGCACCTGCCGCATGGGCGATGACAAGGACGCCGTGGTCGACGCACAGCTGCGCGTGCATGGCGTGCCGGGCCTGCGCATCGCCGACGCCTCGATCATGCCGCGCATTACCTCGGGCAACACCTGCTCACCGACGCTGATGATCGCCGAGAAGGCCGCGCAGTTGATCCTCTCACCGAACACAAGGAGCCTCGCCCCGCAGAGAGAACTGGTTCACGCAATCTGAATAGCGGCGCCGCACCCGGCGCCGACAGTGGAACAACAATAAATAATCACTGTGAGGGTTACCCGATGTCAGAACATGCTCAACCCCTGGGCTCGGCGATGGATGCGAGCACCGGCAACGACTCGAAGAAAGTCATTTTTGCCTCGTCCCTCGGGACGGTTTTCGAATGGTATGACTTCTTCCTCTACGGCGCCCTCGCGGCGGTGATCAGCAAGCAGTTCTTTGCCGGGGTCAACGACACCACGGCGTTTATCTTTGCGCTGATGGCATTCGCCGCAGGCTTCGTGGTGCGGCCGTTCGGCGCGCTGGTATTCGGCCGCCTGGGCGACATGATCGGGCGCAAGTACACCTTCCTCGTCACCATCATTCTGATGGGCGTGGCCACCTTTTGCGTGGGCCTGCTGCCGACCTATGCCAGCATCGGCATCGCCGCACCGATCATTCTGATCGTGCTGCGCATGCTGCAAGGCCTGGCGCTGGGCGGTGAATACGGGGGCGCCGCCACGTATGTGGCCGAGCATGCGCCTGCCGGCAAACGTGGCTTGCACACCAGCTGGATTCAATCCACCGCCACCCTCGGCCTGTTGCTGTCGTTGCTGGTGGTACTGGCCTGCCGTTACTTCACCGGCGACCAGTTCGAGGTATGGGGCTGGCGTATTCCGTTCCTGTTCTCCATCGTGTTGCTGGGCATCTCCACCTGGATTCGCATGAGCCTGCACGAATCGCCCGCGTTCCTGAAAATGAAAGAGGAAGGCAAGGCCAGCAAGGCGCCAATCCGCGACTCGTTCGGTAAGTGGGAAAACCTCAAGGTCGTACTGATCGCACTGTTCAGCATCAACGGCGGGCAGGCGGTGACCTTTTATGCGGCGCAGTTTTATGTGCTGTTCTTCCTCACCCAGTTCCTGAAGATGGACCCGGCCCTGGCCAACATGTTGCTGATCATCAGCGTGGTGATTGGCGCGCCGTTCTTCATCCTGTTTGGCTGGCTGTCGGACAAGGTCGGGCGCAAGCCGGTGCTGATGCTTGGCCTGCTGCTGGCGACTTTCCTGTACTTCCCGATCTTCAAGGGCCTGGCGCACTACACCAACCCGGCGATGGACCAAGCGAGCCGCCAGGCACCGATTACCGTGCTGGCCGACCCGGCCACCTGTACGTTCCAGTTCGACCCGGTGGGCAAGGCACGCTTTGACAGCCCGTGCGACAAGGTCAAGACCTTCCTGGTCAAGCAGGGCCTGCCCTACAGCAGCGTCGCCGCCCCAGCCGGCACGCCGGTACAAGTCAATGTGGGCGACGTCAGTATCGATGGTTTTGATGAAGCGGCCTTGCGTGGTGCAGTGACGCTGGCCGGCTACCCGAGTTCGGCGGACATGGCCCAGGTCAATAAGGTGATGGTGGTGGCGCTGATCGTGGCACTGATCCTGATCGCAGCCATGTGCTACGGCCCCTTGGCGGCGCTGATGGTGGAACTGTTCCCGACACGCATCCGCTACACCTCGATGTCGCTGCCCTACCATATCGGTAACGGCTGGTTCGGCGGGTTCCTGCCCACCGTGTCGTTTGCCCTGGTGGTGTACACCGGGGATATCTTCTATGGCTTGTGGTTCCCGGTGGTGGTGACCGGCGTGAGCCTGATCGTCGGACTGTTCTGTCTTAAAGAAACCCGGCATGTGGATATCGACAATAACTGAGTTGCCTTAAGCACTGCACATCCCCTGTGGGAGGGGGCTTGCCCCCGATGGCGGTGGTTCAGTCGATGTCTTCAAAACTGATACACCGCTATCGGGGGCAAGCCCCCTCCCACATTCATCTGTGGTGCCTACATAATTTGCTGTACATCCATACAGATAACAGTTGCTCAATTCGCTTTGACTAAGCATCCTGCAAGGCATCAACCAATACGATGTGATGACCATGCAGCTGTACCTCTGTGAAAAACCCTCCCAGGCCAAGGACATCGCGGCCGTGCTCGGCGCCAGCCGCCGGGGCGATGGATGCTGGCTGGGCAATGGGGTCACGGTCACCTGGTGCATCGGCCACCTGCTGGAAACCGCCCCGCCTGACGCTTATGACGCCAAATACAAGCGCTGGGTATTGGCCGACCTGCCGATCGTCCCGGAAAAATGGAAGATGCAGGTCAAGCCCAGAACCGCCAGCCAGTTCAAGGTGGTCAAGCGCCTGCTGGGGGAAGCCAGGGAACTGGTGATCGCAACCGACGCCGACCGCGAGGGTGAAATGATTGCCCGTGAGCTGGTGGAACATTGCCGTTATCGCGGGCCGATCCAGCGGTTGTGGTTGTCGGCGCTCGATGATGCCTCCATCCGCAAGGCCCTGGCCGCGCTCAAGCCCGGCGCACACACCTTCAACCTGTATCACTCGGCCCTGGGCCGCTCCCGTGCCGACTGGCTGATCGGCATGAACATGAGCCGCCTGTTTACGTTGCTCGGACGTCAATCCGGCTATCAGGGCGTATTGCCGGTCGGCCGCGTGCAAACCCCTACCCTGCGCCTGGTGGTCGACCGTGACCGCAGCATCGCCGATTTCATCCCCGTGGCGTATTGGGCCATCGACGTGGACCTGCGCCACCAAAGCATGACCTTCACCGCGCAATGGCGCGCCACCGACGATGCCTGCGATGACCAGGGCCGTTGCCTCAACCCGCAGCTGGCCCGGGACGCCGCCGACGCCATGAGCCACGCGGCCGATGCGCGACTGGTAAAGCTGCGCACCGAACGCATGCGCGAGGCCGCCCCCCTGCCCTTCGACCTCGGCACCCTGCAGGAAATCTGCTCCAAAAAGCTCGGCCTCGGCGCCCAGGAAACCCTGGATATCGCCCAATCGCTCTACGAAACCCACAAGGTCATCACCTACCCGCGCAGCGATTGCGGCTATTTGCCATTGAGCCAGCACAGCGAAGCGCCAAAGATTCTCGCCGCACTCGGCCGCGCGGATGCAGCGGTGGCCGAGTTGATGCAGCATATTGATCCCCAGCGCCGCTCACGCGCCTGGAACGACGCCAAGGTCAGCGCCCACCACGGCATCATCCCCACCGGGGCCGGCAAGGACGTCGGGCAACTCACCGGCAAGCACCGCGCGGTCTACACGCTGATACGCGCACGCTACCTGGCGCAATTTCTGCCCAACCATGAATACGACCGAACCCAGGCGGACTTCGACTGTGCAGGCCAGGCGTTGCGTGCCGTGGGCAAGGTCATCATCGAACCGGGCTGGAAACGCGCATTGCCCGAAGCCCTTGCCCCCGCCAAAGGTCGGGACGTTCCTGCTCCCCAAGCCTTGCCTATGCTGGTGCAAGGCCAGGACTGCGCGGTGGCAAGGGTCAACCTCAAGGACCTGTGGACCCAACCGCCCAAGCCTTTCACTGAAGGCGACCTGATCAAGGCAATGAAAAACGTCGCCAAGCTGGTGGAAGACCCACTGCTCAAGCAGAAACTCAAGGACACCACCGGCATTGGCACCGAGGCCACCCGCGCCGGCATCATCCAGGGCCTGCTGGACCGTGGTTACCTGGTGAAAAACGGCAAGGCACTGTCGGCCACCCCGGCCGCGTTCAGCCTGATCGATGCCGTACCCCGTGCCATCGCCGACCCCGGCACCACCGCCATCTGGGAACAGGCGCTGGATATGGTGCAAAGCGGCGAAATGAGCCTGGAAGAATTCGTCGCCAAACAAGCGGCGTGGATGAGCAAGCAGGTGGCTCGTTGCACTGGCATGCGCATGACCATCACCGCCGCTGCCAGCCCGGCAATCAAAGGCGCGGCGCCATGGAAAAACAAACGCAAGAGCGCGCCACGCAAGACGGCGACCAGCCCCAAACGGGCAAAAAGGCCGGCAAATGCCGGTTAAAACGCAAAAAAATCCGGCGAATGACGCTTTTCGACGGGTTTGACGCCGCTTTGGACCTTGCTGCGACGTAGTGCGTCTAGGATTCTGTAGGGGATAGCTGACTACCTAACAACAACACCGGAGTGGCCGCCATGAAAACCGTCGCAGAATTGCTCAAAGCCAAGGACCAGAAGAACCAGGAGGTCCACACCATCCAGTGGGACCACACCGTGTTCGAGGCGCTGGTGCGCATGTCCGAGAAAAACGTCGGGGCTTTGCCAGTGGTCAAGGACGGCGCAGTGGTGGGGATCATCAGCGAGCGCGATTACGCCCGCAAACTCATCCTCAAGGGGCTGTCGTCGGTGACCACCCGCGTGGACGACGTGATGAGCTCCCCGGTCATTACCGTAGATACCCATAAAACGGTCGAGGCGTGCATGAACATCATGACCGACAGTCACCTGCGCCACCTTCCGGTCGTCGAAGACGGCAAACTGCTCGGCCTGTTGTCCATCGGCGACCTGGTCAAGGAAGCCATTGCTGAACAAGCCGCCTTGATCAAACAGCTGGAGCAGTACATCCGCGGCGAATAGGAGATCCCATGCTCGACACGCTGCAACATCAAGCAGACCACCTCGACACGCTGCACCGGGCGATGGTCGAAAAGCGCTTCCTGGTGCTGACCGGTGCGGGCATCAGCACCTCGTCGGGTATCCCCGACTACCGTGACGGCGAAGGCGTGCGCCGGGGCAAGGCGCCGATGATGTACCAGGAGTTCCTCGCCACCGCGCAGGCACGTCGCCGTTATTGGGCCAGGGCAATGCTGGGTTGGCCACGGGTGCGCCTTGCCCAACCGAACAGGGCGCATCAGGCCCTGGCGACGTTGCAGCAACGTGGGATCATCAGTGGCCTGATCACGCAAAACGTCGACACGCTGCACGATCAGGCCGGCAGCCACGAGGTGATCGAGTTGCATGGCAGCTTGCACCGGGTGCTGTGCCTGGATTGCCGGCAGCGCAGCGAGCGCGACGCTATCCAGCGGCGGATGGAAATCGACAACCCGCACTTTGCGCACGTCCATGCGGCGCAGGCGCCTGACGGCGATACCTTGCTCGACCCTGTTTTCGAGGAGCACTTCCAGGTCCCATGCTGCCCCCACTGCGGGGGGCAACGGCTGAAACCGGACGTGGTGTTCTTTGGTGAAAACGTGGCGCCCGCTACCGCAGCCAGAGCCATGGCTGCCGTGCATGATGCCGAAGGGCTGCTGGTGGTGGGATCATCGCTGATGGCTTATTCGGCGTTTCGCCTGTGCAAGGCGATGGTGGAACAGGGCAAGCCGGTGATTGCCATCAACCTGGGCAAGACCCGCGGGGATGAGCTCCTGCAGGTAAAGATCGAAGCGCAGTGTGAGCAATTATTACCTCTGCTGGTCGAGCGCCTGTAGGAGCGAGCGTGCTCGCGAAAAACCCACAGGCGCCGTGCAACTTTATCCACTTTACCAAACGCTATCACGCGACCCACCGCACGAAAAATGACGCCCAAGTCACGTTTCTCCTGCATCTCCCCGCCCCCACAGCGATTTATGTAGTGCCTAAAAATAATCACTACATAATCGTTGACGTAAGCTTTTTGTCCTTGCATTATCGAGACGTCTCCCGGATCGGGAGTGTTGGTAACACGCGTTTTGAACAGGCTCGTCTGACCGCCGAGCTGTTTTTCCGGATGTGCACTGCCCACAAGGCAGATTGATGAAGCTGACTGGCCCCGAAAGGGAACGGTACAAGGAGCTAAAGCGCTGCTTGTCTTCGTTATGAAAGCGTTGCGTAGCGGTTCATCAGCAAAACTACATGCATCGGTTCACGACCCTGCCCGTATTCGGCAGACCGTCACTGACGCCCGGTTTTCTGAGCCGGAGACAACTTTGAAGTGTTAACGAATCAATTGATAGATCGCCAACTGGTCAAGGGGCTTACACATGAATCTGAACAACCAACCTACTATTGATGAACTGGCTGAGATGTTTGCCGCGCAGAAAGACACACTCGACGACCATATCCTGTGGATTGGCAAATCGGGCGAAGTTCAACTTGACTGCGTAGCGCCTCACACCGAGGAAGCCGAGTTCGACCGCAATCACCGTGAACTGGCGGCGCGCCTGAAGATGTACCGTCGCGGCCAGGGTTATGTCGGCAAGAAAGCGGCGGCCGATCGCAACTTCATCGAGCATGTATTCGACACACTTAACAATGCCTGGGCGTCTTTCAAAGACAGCTCGCAAGTTAAAGTGATAGATCGTTACTACTAAGTAGTTGTTCTAATGTGGGGGCTGGCGTGCCAGTCCCCACTTTTATTATGTGGTGTACTCAAAAAGTTGGAAACCGCCCCTTCCCCGCTTCATCTTTAAAGATATCGAACAGCACCTGCGCCGCTGCCGACAGTTCATGCCCAGGCTTGGTCAGTACGCCAATAGGCCGCTCGATCACCGGGCCGGTCAAGGTGATGCAACGGGCACCCGCCTCCTCCATCTGCCGTGCGCACAATGCCGGCACAGCACTGACCCCCAAGCCGCTGGCAACCATCTTGCCCACCGTAGCCAATTGATGGCTTTCCAGCGCCACGGGCAGTTTCATCTGCAAGGCGCCCAAGTGCTCTTCCAGCATGACCCGCACCGTCGATGGACGCTGGAGGGTAATGAAGGGTTGCTCCAGCAGCGTTTTCCAGTCGATCTCGGCCACCTGTGCCAAAGGCGAATCGCCCGGTACCACGGCGATAAACCGGTCCAGGTACAACGGCGTGAACGCCAGTGACGAACCGTCGGACGGCTCGAACGCCACGCCCAGTTCCACTTGGCGATCGCGCACCATCTCCAGCACCTGCTCGTTGATCAAGTCATGCACCGTCACGTTCACCTGAGGGTAACGCGCGCGGAATATCTTCAGGATCGGTGGCAGCAGGTTGCCGGCAAATGACGGCATCGCCGCCACCGTTACACGCCCGCGTTGCAGGGTGAAGCGTTGGCGCAGTTCGTCCTCGGCGTTGTCCCAGTCGGCAATCAATCGGCGCGCCAGCGGCAGCAGGGATTCGCCTTCGGGCGTCAGCGCGACATTGCGTGTATTGCGGCTGAACAGGCGCCCGCCCAGGCCTTCTTCCAGGCCTTTGATCGTCAGGCTCAGCGCCGATTGGGACAGGTGCAGACGCTCACACGCAGCGGCAAAACTCAGGCTCTGGGCCACGGCCAGGAAGGCACGCATTTGTTTAATAGTCATAGGAAGCTCCAAGCGACAAGTTGAAAGCTGCAAGTCAAAGCAGTCGCCGACTAGGCTTGAAGCTCGCGGCTTGAGGCTGATTATGCTGTTTTCCAAACCAATCAACCTTAAAAAACAACTTAACAAATCAATCCTTCAGCGCAACACTCGGTCCATTTGCTGGCCCACAAACAATAAAAGAGGTGCATATGGCAGGTTTCGATAAGCGCGTGGCGTCCTACGAAGAAGCGCTGGCAGGCCTGGAAGACGGCATGACCGTACTCTCCGGCGGTTTTGGCCTGTGCGGCATTCCGGAAAACCTCATCAATGAGATCAAGCGCAAAGGCACCCGTGACCTGACCGTGGTGTCCAACAACTGCGGCGTCGACGGTTTCGGCCTGGGCGTGCTGCTGGAAGAAAAGCAGATCCGCAAGGTGATCGCTTCCTACGTGGGCGAAAACGCTCTGTTCGAAAAGCAGTTGCTCAGCGGCGAAATCGAAGTGGTGCTGACCCCCCAGGGCACCCTCGCGGAAAAAATGCGTGCAGGCGGCGCCGGCATCCCGGCCTTCTTTACCGCCACCGGGGTCGGCACTCCTGTCGCCGAAGGCAAGGAAACCCGCGAATTCAACGGCCGCCCCTACCTGATGGAAGAGTCCATCACCGGTGACTTCGCTATCGTCAAAGGCTGGAAAGCCGACCACTTCGGCAACGTCATCTATCGTCACACCGCCCAGAACTTCAACCCGCTGGCCGCCACCGCCGGCAAGATCACCGTGGTCGAAGTCGAGGAAATCGTCGAACCGGGCGAACTGGACCCGGCGCAGATCCACACCCCTGGCATCTACGTCGACCGGATCATCTGCGGCACCTTCGAGAAGCGCATCGAACAGCGCACCGTCCGCAAATAATCCACGTCCAGAACAATAAGAGGAATCAACCATGGCTCTTACCCGCGAACAAATGGCTCAACGCGTCGCCCGCGAAATGCAGGACGGTTTCTACGTCAACCTTGGCATCGGCATTCCAACCCTGGTGGCCAACTACATTCCCGACGGCATGGAAGTGATGCTGCAATCGGAGAACGGCCTGCTCGGCATGGGGCCGTTCCCGACTGAAGACACCATTGACGCCGACATGATCAACGCCGGCAAGCAAACCGTCACCGCACGCATCGGCGCCTCGATTTTCTCCTCCGCCGAGTCCTTCGCGATGATTCGCGGCGGCCACGTCGACCTCACCGTACTCGGCGCCTTTGAAGTCGACGTCCAGGGCAACATCGCCTCGTGGATGATTCCCGGCAAGCTGGTCAAGGGCATGGGCGGCGCGATGGACCTGGTGGCCGGCGCGGAAAATATCATCGTGATCATGACCCACGCGTCCAAGGACGGTGAGTCGAAACTGCTCAGCCAATGCAGCCTGCCGCTGACCGGCGCCCACTGCATCAAGCGCGTGCTGACGGACCTGGCCTACCTGGAAATCGAAAATGGCGCTTTTGTCCTCAAGGAACGCGCACCTGGCGTCAGCGTTGAAGAGATTGTCAGCAAGACCGCCGGTAAACTGATCGTCCCGGACCACGTTCCAGAAATGCATTTCCAGTGAGGACAGATTCCATGCAAGACGTCGTGATTGTTGCTGCCACCCGCACCGCCGTGGGCAGCTTCCAGGGTTCGCTGGCCACCATCCCGGCCCCTGAACTGGGCGCTGCGGTGATTCGTCGCCTGCTGGAGCAGACCGGCCTCGACCCGGCCGAAGTCGATGAAGTGATTCTCGGCCAGGTACTCACCGCAGGCAGCGGCCAGAACCCGGCGCGCCAGGCCTCGATTCTCGCCGGCCTGCCCCACGCCGTGCCGAGCCTGACCCTGAACAAGGTGTGCGGCTCCGGCCTCAAGGCCCTGCACCTGGGGGCGCAGGCGATCCGTTGCGGCGACGCGGACGTGATCATCGCCGGCGGCATGGAAAACATGAGCCTGGCGCCGTACGTATTGCCCGCCGCGCGCACCGGTCTGCGCATGGGCCACGCCAAGATGATCGACAGCATGATCACCGACGGCCTGTGGGACGCGTTCAACGACTACCACATGGGCATCACCGCTGAAAACCTGGTGGACAAGTACGGCATCAGCCGTGAGGCACAGGACGCCTTTGCCGCCGCCTCCCAGCAAAAAGCAATCGCCGCCCTCGAGGCCGGACGGTTTGCCGATGAGATCACACCGATCCTGATTCCCCAGCGCAAGGGCGACCCACTGGTCTTCGACGTGGACGAACAGCCGCGTGCCGGTACCACCGCCGAGTCCCTGGCCAAGCTCAAACCCGCCTTTAAAAAGGACGGCAGCGTCACCGCCGGCAACGCCTCCAGCCTTAACGACGGCGCCGCAGCGGTGCTGTTGATGAGCGCCGCTAAAGCCAAGGCTCTCGGCCTGCCCGTGCTGGCACGAATCGCCAGCTATGCCAACGCCGGGGTTGACCCGGCAATCATGGGCATCGGCCCGGTCTCGGCCACCCGCCGCTGCCTGGACAAGGCCGGCTGGCAGTTGGGCGACCTGGATTTGATCGAAGCCAACGAAGCCTTCGCCGCGCAATCCCTGGCGGTGGGCAAAGAGCTGGAATGGGACGCCGAAAAGGTCAACGTCAACGGCGGCGCCATCGCCATCGGCCACCCGATTGGTGCTTCAGGCTGCCGCGTGCTGGTGACCCTGCTGCACGAAATGATCAAGCGCGACGCCAAAAAAGGCTTGGCAACACTGTGCATCGGTGGCGGCCAAGGCGTAGCCCTCGCCCTCGAACGCGGCTGATCATCCAAGAGCAACACGGAAAAGGCCCGGTTCCACGAAAACCGGGCCTTTTCTTTATTGATCGTTTGATCGTTCCCTCGCTGCGCGTGGGAATGCATCCCGTGACGCTCCGCGTCACCCTTGCGCAGGTGCCGGATCCTGCGCCGAAAGCGGGACGCGGAGCGTCCGGGGCGGCATTCCCACGCAGAGCGTGGGAACGATCAAACGCCGCAAGAAATCAGCGCTTCATACAACGCTGATAGCGCTCATCCACACGTTTGGCAAACCACGCCGTGGTCAGGTTGCGGGTAATCTTCGGGCTCTTGAGCACGATGCCCGGCAGGATTGCCCGTGGCAATGGTTTGCCGGCAGCCTTGTCAGCCAGGGCGAACACGCGCTTGTAGAGGGTGGTGTCCTCGAAGTCCAACGCTTCGCCTTGCTCCAGTTGACTGCGAATGCTGGGGTTGCGCATATCCAGTTTCGCCCCCAACGAACGCACCGCCAACTCAGTGGTGCCGGGCAGCAACGAACCGTAGCGAATCAAATCCCCATCCAGCGCCAATTCGGCGCCAGAGGCACGGCTGACGGCGGCCTGGAACGCAGCATTGCGGCTGGCGTACCAACCTGCATTGAAATCGGCAAAGCGGTACAGCGGCTGGTCATAGCTGACCGGGTAGCCCAGCAGATGGGCGATACCAAAGTACATGCCGCCACGGCGAGTGAACACTTCGCGGCGAATCGTACCGTCTACCGTGTAGGGATAACCCCGTGCCTGTTTTTGCGCAAAGTCGATGCTGACCTGCATCGGGCCGGCGGTGTGCACCGGGTTGAAGCCGCCAAACAGCGTGTTGCCCAACGGCACGACGCCGATGAAATCGTCGAAGATCCAGCTCAGGTCCTTCTCGGTGCGCGCAGCATTCAAACGCTCGGCGTAGGTTTTGCCGGTGGGCGAGCGCAATTGCAAGGCGCTGCGCACGACAAACGCCGGCACATGAACCTTCCCGGCACGCCGCAGGATTTCGTCCTGGGCGATCTTGCCCATGCCCGGCACCGGTGGGTCGACCTGATACGTGGACTCCTGCTCGGTCACCGCCAGTACGGCGCAGATGTTTTCGGTGCTGGGATAGATCTTCTGGGTGTCGAATGCGGTGTAGATATCCTGGGCCCAACCTTCGCGATCCGCGACCTTGGCCGGCAGCAGGCGCACGA
Organism: Pseudomonas sp. Wu6; assembly: GCF_019891515.1. Taxonomy (NCBI): domain Bacteria; kingdom Pseudomonadati; phylum Pseudomonadota; class Gammaproteobacteria; order Pseudomonadales; family Pseudomonadaceae; genus Pseudomonas; species Pseudomonas sp. Wu6. The sequence continues at coordinate 64,353 of NZ_JAFLXH010000017.1, forward strand.
TCTGCGTCTTCACCTCGGCCTCGCTGCGCTCGGGTTGCTGCGGACCGCGTGAGGTGGAGCAACCGGCCAGCACCAGTAAAGTTGCAAGGCAGAGGATCAGGCGGCTTGAATACATATGGCTTCCTTGGTGAACGGCGGGTCGGGCGATGGGGATATCGACAGGCAAGTCTAACCGGGGTTCGTGGGTATGCCGAACTCACTGCGACTCTGGCTGAAACTTCCCACATAACCGTCGGATAAGCTCTACTCCCCGCCTCTGAAAACCGCTGCAAAGTCCTTCGCCTGATTAAACAGTGCGAGGGATTGCAGATGGTTTTTCCGGTTAAAGCCCTGATCGACAGGGCTCACCCATGATCGACGCAACCAGCCAAGCCATTGGCTTCCTGGTGTTGGCCGCGATGGACGCAAAGACGCGGGACGTCGAATCCATCCTCAGCGATTTCCGGGGATGCCTGCACCCATACGACACCTGGGCTCAAAGCTTTTTCAGCTTTTCGGCACTGAATGTCGAGCAAGTGTTCAAGGTGGGAGAAGAAGTAGCGCTCGTAGCGCCGATCAATCGCTCCCTCTTTCCCAGCAGCACGGTCGCCACGTGTACAGCCAACGGCACGTTGACCCTGGTGCATATGTTCCAGAGTTCGCGATTCGTGCCGATCGGCAACACGCCGGTCGTGGTGCAGCGCATCGATCCAGACGGCGGTCCCCTGGGGGACCCACTCCATAAAATCATCGGTCCCAGTGGCATTCTGGAAATCACCGAGTGTGATCGCAACCTGAAGTACCGAGTCAGTTTCTACCCCGACGTTTCTTCAGAGCATTTCAAGGCGCTGTACGCTTCTTATCAGTCGGTCATTGCGTCACTGGAAGGCTGGTTGCGCAGTGAGTGGGGGACCACTTTCGAACCCCTGTGGAAGGGGTACTCCGAGGCAAACTTCCTCAAGCGCTACCTTTCGCTGTACGGCGCCTATGCCCGAGGTTTCAGCGACGCCCTCTACTCAATCTGGGACGACGTAGAGCAGTTATTTCAATGGCTGTCAGCCCCCCTGGCCAATGCTGAAAAGCTGCTGCATTACTTTTCCCAGGACGAGTTTGAAAAATTACTGACGTTAAGTGCCGAGACGCTCGCCAAGGGTCTGCTGGTGCTGAGCGACGAGCCGTTGCTGTTCATTTACCTGGCGGCGCTGGTCAGTTGGATGCGCATGCTGCCACCGCCCTATATGAACGAAATGCTGGGCGAGATTGGCGCCGAGGTCGTCATCAACCTGTTATTGGGCCTGGCGACGGGCGGCATGGGTATTGTGCTGCGCATAAGCACGAAAGTGCTGGCTGGCATCAAGTCGCGCCGGGTGCGCAGGTGGCTGGAGCAGATAGCCGAGCAGTTCGGGAAAGTTCGCCTGGTCGGGCATAGCGAAGCGCTCAAGCCGGTGCTGCTGAGCAGCGCGGCGACGCCGATCAAGGCAGTGCCGGTAGCGCCGTTGAAGGCGGGCGAGCATCTGGTTTCGAATCCGGTGCCGATGGTGCGCAACAAAACGCAGCGTACGGCGTTGGTGCGCCAGGAGCCGGAGGATGATGTGCCTGCCGTGGCGTCGAATCCGAAGGGCGATGCGGCGGCTTCTGCAGATAAAACCGTTACGAACGGTTGCCCGGTGTCGATGGTCACCGGCGAGGAACTGCTGACCCTGACCGATGGCGCGCTCGATGGCATCTTGCCGTTCGAGTGGACGCGCTTGTATCGCACCAGTGCGGTGGAAGTGGATTGCGGGTTGGGGTTTGGCTGGAGTCATGCGCTGGCGCACAGGCTTTCTGTGTCGGGCGATTCGGTGGTGTGGACCGACCATGAGAACCGCTCGACCACCCTGCCCTTGCCGACGGTGGCTCGGCCGGCGATTACCAACAGCCTGGCGGAAGCGGCGATCTACTTGGGGTCTGCGCCTGATGAACTGGTGCTGGCCCAGGCTTCTCGGTTCTATCACTTTTGCGACGGCGTGCTGACGGCGATCAGCGATGCGTATGACAACCGATTGCGCATTTTCCGGGATCGGTTGGGGCGCATTGAGCGACTGGATAACGGTGCAGGCCGTTCGCTTTTTTTGCGGTATGAATTCGACCGCATCGTGGCGGTGGACTACCAGGTTCATCGCGCCCAAGGCCATGGACCCTTCGTGTGGGTGACCGAGCAGAACGTCGTTTCCTACGCCTACGACGCCGCCGGACGACTGGTATCGGCGACCAATGCCGTCGGTGAACGCGAGGCTTATCGGTACGACGAAGAGCACGTCATTCTCGAGCGGCAATTGGCCGGTGGGGCGAGTTTCTTTTGGGCGTGGGAAAGGTCTGGTAAAGCAGCACGCTGTGTCCGGCACTGGGCCAACTTTTCGCAGATGGACACGCGCTATGCCTGGGGCGATGACGGCAGCGTCAACGTGCACAACACCGATGGCAGCCAGGAAGTCTACGTGCATGACCAGAGAGCGCGACTGGTACAGCGCATCGATCCCGACGGCGCCCGGCATTTCAAATCCTACGACGACAAGGGCCGACTGACCGTTGAGCAGGACCCTCTGGGCGCGGTGACGGCGTATCAGTACGACGAAGCCGGACGCTTGATCGCGCTGTTTCCGGGGGAGGATGAGCCGACTTCCTACGAGCATGACAATGGTTTCGTACGGGTCGTGCGGCGTGGTGAGGCGGTTTGGAAATACGAGCGTAATGAGCAAGGCGATGTCATCCGCAGGATTGATCCGGAGGGCAACGCGACGGATTACAGCTACGACAAGCGGGGACAACTGACGGGGGTCTGGTATCCCGACCACAGTTGTCATCGGCTGGTGTGGAATGAACGCGGGCAGCTTGTTGAAGAACAACTGCCCAATGGCGGGATCAAGCGCTATCGCTATGACGACCTGGGGCGGCAGGTTGCGCGGGAGGATGAATACGGCGCGCTGACTCAGTATCAATGGGACGCGGTAGGACGCTTGACTCGCTGGGTACTGCCGGACGGCGCTACGCGGGAATTCAGCTACAACCCCTACGGAAAAATCATCGCCGAACGCGATGAACTCGGCCACCTCACCCGCTACGAATACGCCGACGGCCTGCACCTGATCAGCCGCTGCATCAACGCCGACGGTACTCAGGTCAAGTACCGCTACGACAACGCCCGCCTTTTGCTGACTGAAATCGAAAACGAAGTCGGCGAAACCTATCGACTGGACTACCACCCCAACGGCCTGATCCGACAGGAAACCGGCTTCGACGGCCAACGCACCGCCTACGCCTACGACCTCAACGGCAACCTGCTGGAAAAGACCGAACACGGCGACGACGGTAGTCAGCTTGTTACCCGTTACGAGCGCGACCACGCCGGTCGTCTTGTAAGAAAAACCCTCCCCGATGGCAATACGGTCGACTACACCTACGACCGCCAAGGCAACCTCCTCAGCGTCGAAGACGGCCACTGGGCGCTGGCCTACGAGTACGACAAACAAAACCGCCTCACTGCTGAGCACCAGGGCTGGGGCACCTTGCGCTATGGCTATGACGCCTGTGGCCAACTTCAGCATTTACGCCTGCCGGATAATAACCGTCTGACCTTCAACCACGACAAAGGCGGCCACCTGGCCACCGTCGAGCTGAATGGCGCACTGCTGACCTCCCACCTGTTCCACGCCGGTCGCGAACACCAACGCCAACAAGGCCAACTGCTCAGCCACTACCACTACGACGACCAAAACCGCCTGCACGCCCACGCCGTCACCCAGCAAGGAAACCACCTTTACCAACGCCAATACGACTACGACAAAGCCGGCAACCTCACCCGCCTGCTCGATACCCGCAAAGGCGAACACCGTTACCGCTACGACCCGCTAAACCGCCTGACCCGCGCCGATCACTCACAGGATGTGCAGGAGCGTTTCGGCCACAACCCCGCCGGCAATGTGCTTATGCAAGACAGGCCGGGGCCAGACATCGTGGCGGGCAATCGCCTGATGATCCAAGGCGATCACCATTACGACTATGACGCCTTTGGAAATCTAATAAGAGAACGGCGCGGCAAAGGTCATTCACTCGTCACCGAATACCGCTACGACTGCCAGCACCGGCTGATCGGCGTCACCAAGCCCAACGGCCAAACCGCAAGCTATCGCTATGACCCGTTTGGTCGACGTATCAGCAAAACCATCGAAGAGAAAACCACAGAGTTCTTCTGGCAAGGCGACAAGCTGATCGCCGAACACCACGCCGATCGCCATCGCAGCTACCTCTACGAACCCGACAGCTTCCGTCCGCTGGCACTGCTGGAAGGCTTCGGGCCAGAAGAGGCCAAGCCTTACTACTACCAACTCGACCACCTCGGCACACCGCAGGAACTTACAACGTCCGACGGCGAAATCGTCTGGTCCGCCCATTACCGCGCCTACGGCGAAATCAGCCGCCTCGACGTAGGCAAAATCGACAACCCTCTACGTTTTCAAGGCCAGTACTACGACCAGGAAAGCGGCCTGCACTACAACCGGCATCGCTACTACCATCCGGATATTGGTCGTTACCTGACGCCGGACCCGGTGAAATTGGCGGGTGGGATCAATGCGTACCAGTACGCACCGAATCCTACAGGGTGGGTTGATCCGCTGGGGCTTAGTAAGTGTCCTGGTGAATGCGTGCCCGTTAAAGTTGTCGAAGATCCGGTACTCAATGCGAAAGCCGAAGAAAACCAACCGACGCTGCCCTCACTTAAAGATGTCGAATGGACAGCCCATGGTTATAAGCACAGCCCTTCAAAGAAAATGCCTTGGAAAGACATTTTGGCAACCACAAAATCCGGGCCGGCCAAGTACAAGCCGGGCATAGACATTGAAAACTTAGAACGAGAAGCCTATAAAAATGGCAGAACGACCACCAATGGCAAACCGTGGAAAGTGATGGAGTACCCTGAAAGCATCGGCGCCAGCGATGGCCTACCCAGTCGTTGGATACGCATTGAATTGAGTGCTGGAACAATTCATGGCCATCCTATCTCAGAGCAAGAATTTCGGAGACTAACCAAATGATCTCGTTAGACTTCCTAAAAGGCAAAATCACTTACGATGAGCTATCTATGTTGCAGGATTGCGCGATTGAGCATCAAGCTCACCATCTGAAAGAGGACATGCTGCAGGTGGAATATCCAGACGGTTTCCTCATAGATGTGGGTTGGTATCCTTCGTTCGACGCAAATGGCCACTTTCAAATCAGGGTTGTCAGGGACTACGAGTGGGACCTGCCAGCGTTAACACTGACTGCGCGATCAATTGACGCACTAAAAGAAGTACTGGTTCTCGCACAAGGTTCGATTAATACAGGACGTCAAAAAGAAGCCACTTCATTGATCGCCTGATACCACACTCAATTGATTGCCTTTCTGCACGCCTCCACCTGTGACGAGAACGCTCGCTCGCCACAGGCAGATTAATTCAGCGCCCTTAAATCCCCGCCAACGCCAAATCCATCGCAAAATACGTAAATATCAAATCCGCCCCCGCCCGCTTGATCGAGCCCAGGGTCTCGCGCACTACGCGATCCTCGTCAATCGCCCCGGCCTGTGCGCCGAATTTGATCATCGCGTACTCGCCGCTCACTTGATACGCCGCCACCGGCAGGCGTGAGGCCTCGCGGATGTCGCGGATGATGTCGAGGTAGGCGCCGGCCGGTTTGACCATCAGCGCATCGGCGCCTTCCTGCTCGTCGAGCAGCGATTCGCGTACGGCCTCGCGGCGGTTCATCGGGTTCATCTGGTAGCTTTTGCGGTCGCCCTTGAGGGCGCTGCCGCCGGCTTCGCGGAACGGGCCGTAGAGGGCCGAGGCGAATTTGGTGGAGTAGGCCATGATCGGGATGTGGGTGAAACCGGCATCGTCCAGGGCGCGGCGGATGGCCTGGACCTGGCCGTCCATCGCCGCCGAGGGCGCTATGACGTCGGCACCGGCGCGGGCGGCGGCCACGGCTTGTTTGCCGAGGTTGACCAGGGTCGCGTCATTATCGACGTGGGCGCCGTGCATCACGCCGCAGTGGCCATGGTCGGTGTATTCGCAGAAGCAGGTGTCGGACATCACGATCATTTCCGGCACGGCGTCCTTGATGATCGACGACATGCGCGAGACCAGGCCGCGCTCTTTCCACGTATCGCTGCCGCTGGCGTCCAGGTGGTGGGAAACGCCAAAGGTCATCACAGACTTGATGCCGGCACGGGCATAGCGCTCGATCTCGCCGGCCAGCTTTTTCTCAGGAATACGCAACACGCCCGGCATGCTGGTGATCGGCACGAAATCGTCGATTTCTTCTTCGACGAAAATCGGCAGCACCAGGTCGTTGAGCGTGAATTCGCTTTCCTGGAAAAGGCCACGCAGCTCCGGAGAGCGGCGCAGGCGACGGGGGCGGGCTTGGGGGAACTGGCTGGTCATGGTTTTCCTGAAAAGTGGCTGAACTCTTTGGGGCCAAAGCTTATGCCCCAAGCCCCGGCGGCACAAATGCCGAGGGGCCAACAGTGTATTGCGCGGCGCGTAACAATTGCATTGATCTAGAGCTGTAAATGCCCTTCGATGCAGACGGCAACGGCGCCGCCAACCCAGATTTCACTGCCCTGGCGCTCGATGCGAATACGCCCCGCTCGCCCGATGGCGGTGCCTTGGCTGACCACATAGCGCTCCGGCGCCAGGCCCTCGCCGAGCAGCCATTGGGCAAGCCCGGCGTTCAAGCTGCCGGTGGCCGGGTCTTCCTGAGCACCGTCGCCGGCGATGAAGGCGCGCACCTCAAACTGTGCGTCGTCCCCTGTGCCGGGCGCGATGACGCCAACCGCCAGCCCGAGCAACTGCGAGTAGTCAGGCCGCAGCGCCAGCACAGCCTGTCGATCAGCCAGCATCACCGCCAGCCAACCCGCGCCGTTATCCACCCACTGGCTGCGCACAATAGCGCCGGGCGCCAGGCCCAGCCCCACGCGCACACGCTCCAGCAGCGACGCCTCGACAACGCCGGAACGCAACAGCGGTGGCGCGATGAACGCCAGCTCGTCGCCTTCGCGTCGAATGCGTACCAGACCGATTTCGCACTCCTGAATGATCTCTTGCCCACGCGCAACACCGCCTGCCTGCAACCACGCGTGGCAACTGCCCAAGGTCGGATGCCCGGCAAACGGCAGTTCCTGCATAGTTGTGAAAATTCTTACCCGGTAGTCGGCTCGTGGGTCACGGGGCGTCAGCAAAAACGTGGTTTCGCTGAGGTTCGTCCACTTGGCGAAGTCGGCCATCTGCTGGTCCGTCAGGCTGTCGGCCCCAAGCACCACGGCAACTGGGTTGCCTTTGAGCGGCACACGGCTGAAGACATCCAGTTGTTTGAAATCGAAAATCGGCATGCTCAGCTCGGAATATTCAGGCCACGAATCACCGCTGGGCGTGCGACAAAACCGTCCAGCGCGCGCAGTACGTTAGGGAAATCGGCGATGCCTACCAGGTCGCCCGATTCGTAGAAACCGATCAGGTTGCGAATCCAGGGGAAGGTGGCGATGTCGGCGATGCTGTAATCGTCACCCATGATCCAGGTGCGGCCCAGCAGGCGTTTTTCCAGTACCTGGAGCAAGCGCCGCGACTCGGCGGCATAACGGTCGCGCGGGCGCTTGTCTTCATAGGCCTTGCCGGCGAACTTGTTGAAGAACCCCAACTGGCCGAACATCGGGCCGATCCCGCCCATCTGGAACATCAGCCACTGGAGGGTTTCGTAGCGAGTGGCCGGGTCTTCGGCGAGCAACTGGCTGGTCTTTTCCGCCAGGTAAATCAGGATCGCGCCGGACTCGAACAACGCCAGCGGCTGCCCGCTGGGGCCATTGGGGTCGATGATTGCGGGGATCTTGTTATTGGGGTTCAGCGACAGGAACTCGGGGGATAATTGGTCCTGGGTGTCGAAGCTGACCTTGTGCGCCTCATAAGGCAGGCCCAGCTCTTCGAGCATGATCGAGACTTTTACACCGTTGGGCGTAGGCAGCGAGTACAGTTGCAGGCGCTCCGGGTGCTGCGCGGGCCATTTGCTGTTGATCGGGAAAGCGGCGAGTGCGTTCATCGAGGAAGTTCCTGAGCTCAAAATCCCCATGATAGTCATCTGCTCGGCGTCGTGCATGCGTCATCATTGAGCAACATTGCCTGACTAGAATCCCCGTGGGCGAACCAAAATGCCCGAATGCACTCATAAGTGCGCTTGTTCGGTGAATGGAGGCACCTGGCTATACCGACATGGAACACCCTCAGACGCGCACCGCGCCACTGGGCCGGGCCTGTCAGCCTTAACCCGACGCAAGAAGACTCGAACCTAATGAAGATCAAGCCTCTGCGCCTTGTGCAACACATCAAACGTTATTCATACATCATGTTACCGCTGCTGCTGGTCACGGCGGGTATTGTCACGGCACTGGATGCCCGTGAAAGCCGCGCGCAACCGGTAGACGGCGTGCAAACCCTGGTATTTCTGCGCCACGGCGAAAAACCTGCCGGGGGCCTGGGCCAACTCAATTGCCAGGGCCTGAACCGTGCGATGAACCTGGCCAGTGTCTTGCCGGAAAAATTCGGCAAGGCCGATTTCGTGTTCGCCGCCAACCCGACGCGCAATGTCGAGGAAGGTGAGCACGACAACTCCTACAGCTACATTCGCCCGCTGATGACCATCAGTCCCAGCGCAATCAAGCTGGGCCTGCCGGTCAACATCAAGTTCTCGGCAAACGACACCAGTGCCCTGGCCGATGAACTGGTCGAAGACAAGTACCACAACGCCACGATCTACACCGCCTGGTCCCACGGTTACCTGCCGGAGTTGATCAACAAAGTCGCCAGTGAAGCGGCAGGCGAAAAGCACACCATCACCGAAGACTGGTCCGGTAACGACTATGACTCGCTGTATGTGCTGACACTCACCTGGCACAACGGCAAGGCCTCGCTGCTCAGTCGCAACTACAAGCAGGGACTCGATAATGGTGTGCAAACCTGCCCGGATCCGACCCAAGTCAGCGCAGATATCTGAAGGTTGAGCGTCAGGCGCGTATGATGCTGCGCTATTGACTCATCGGCGGAACATCTTCATGTCCAACCTCCCTTCTGCCCAGCCCAACCGGGGCTGGTCGTTCTGGTGCAAACCTGCGCTGTTTCTCCTGGTGGCCTGCGTCGGCCTCTACTACGTGAAATGGTCGCCCTACTACCTCAAGGCCTTTGTCGCGGCCGACAACCACAGCATCGGTGCCTCGATTCTCAATGACCAGCAAAGCTCGCCCCTCGCGGCGGCGCTGGCCTATGCCCAGGTGTATTTCCTGGCGATCTGGAAAGCCGCCGTGCTGGCGGTGATCCTCGGTTCGCTGCTGCAAGTGCTGATCCCGCGCGACTGGCTGCTGCGCCTGTTTGGCCGGGCCGGACTGGGCTCGACCCTGCGTGGCGGGCTGTTCGCCTTGCCGGGGATGATGTGCAGTTGCTGCGCGGCGCCGGTGGCGGCAGGCATGCGCCGTCAGCAGGTGTCGGTGGGCGCGGCGCTGGCGTTCTGGATTGCCAACCCGGTATTGAACCCGGCCACGCTGGTGTTCATGGGCTTTGTGCTGGGTTGGGGCTTTACCGCGTTGCGGCTGGTGGCGGGGATTGTGCTGGTGGTGGGTGTGTCATTGATCGCGCAGCGTATTGCGCGCCCGGACCAAGTGCCGGAAGCGGCGCTGGAGGCCGTGGCCGAGGTCAGCACTGCTGAGTCCGAACCCTTCCTGACGCGCTGGTTACGGACGTTGTGGCAGCTGTTCTGGAGCACCATCCCGGTGTATATCCTCGCGGTGCTGATCCTCGGCGCGGCACGGGTCTGGCTGTTCCCCCATGTGGACGGGGCGATGGCCGACAGCCTTGTGTGGCTGGTTCCGCTGGCGATAGTCGGCACGTTATTCGTGATTCCTACGGCGGCCGAGATTCCCATCGTACAAACCATGATGACCCTGGGCATGGGCACCGGCCCGGCCGTCGCCTTGCTGATGACCCTGCCGAGCATAAGCTTGCCGTCGCTGCTGATGCTGCGCAAGGATTTCGATGCGCGGGTGCTGGTGACGGTGGCCGGGCTGACCATGCTGATGGGAGTGGTGTGCGGGTTGATCGGGGCGGTGATTCTTTAGATTTCAAGTGGGCTGACGACCCTTTCGCGGCCGTCGCCGTACCGCCATCTACTGTGGGAGGGGGCTTGCCCCCGATAGCGGTACATCAGTCGCAACATCAGTGGCTGACACTCCGCCATCGGGGGCAAGCCCCCTCCCACATTTTGATTTGCATGCATCCAGCGCAGTGCTTTACAACCAATGCCAGAACTGGCTCCAGAACCCTCGACCCAACTCATCCTTGCACCCGGCATATTGCCGCGCATACAGCTGCGAACGCGCCTGCACCTTGCTCGCCACCGGCAGTAGCCAGGCTTTGCTGGCGTAGGTGCGCTGTCGGTAGCCGCCCCTACAAAAAACCCTTAAGGCTTGCCCGCGAAGGCGTCTTTGAAACCTGCCAATCAACTGCGCCGAACACCACGCTCACGCAAGTATTCCACCACCGCCCCCTGCTCCCCGGCGAACTCGATCCGCGCGCCTTTCTTTTCACGCTGAAACGCGTACATCGGGTCGTAATACTCGCGCAACAAGCCTTCGATCCACACGCGGTGCAGGTCCACTGCCCCGCTGCGTGCCTGTTCCGCCAGGGCGTCCTGCAAAATCGCCTGCAGCCGCTGAAAGCGTTCGCCGCCCAGGCGCTTATGGATATTGGCAAGGCTTTGGGTCAGACGTTCGGCAAAGAGTGCCTGGCCATTTTCACCCAATACCTCAATGAACTCGGCGCACAGGTCGACCACATAATCGCGCAGGATGCGCTCGACGCGACCTTCAACGCTGTCTTCGAGCCACACCATCGGGAATGCCTGCATACCTTTGTGTAACGGCAGCGGCAGCGCGCAGCTGCCGATCATGCGGCTCTCGTCCTCGACCACGAACTGTTCGATGCCCGCCGCGCGTTTTTTCAGCACGTCCACCGCGAGGCGGTTTTCGAAGTCGATAGTGGAAGGCTGCGCCGTGGCGCGCTTGCCGAAGCTGGAGCCGCGATGGTTGGCATGGCCTTCCAGGTCCAGGGCGTTGCGTAACTGACCGAGCACTTCGGTCTTGCCGGTGCCGGTCATGCCGCCGAGCAGCACAAAATCACATTGAGCAGTCGCCTGGTCCAGCGTATCCAGTAGGAAAGTACGCATGGCCTTGTAGCCACCACCGACACGCGGATACTCGATACCCGCTTCGGTTTTCAGCCATTGCTGCACAATCTGCGAGCGCAACCCGCCGCGAAAGCAGTACAGGTAGCCCTGTGGATTGGCCTGGGCGAACTGTGCCCATTGCTCGATACGCACGGCCTTGACCGCCCCCGACACCAGCTCATGGCCCAGCACGATTGCAGCTTGCTGGCCTTGCTGCTTGTAGCAGGTGCCGACCCGCTGGCGCTCTTCGTCGGTCATCAGCGGCAGGTTGACCACGCCGGGGAACGCGCCCTTGGTGAACTCGACCGGCGCGCGGGTATCCATCATCGGCCGGTCGTTGAGGAAAATGTCGCGGTAATCGGTGATATCAGTCGCCATCAAATCACCTCTACCGCGTTGGTCTGTCGCTCAAGCAGTTCGCCAATGGACTCCAGGACCAGGCCCAGTTCAGCGGCCACCGCGTGGAACTCGGCGTCGCCTTCGGGCGTGACGGCGATCAGCAAGCCACCGCTGGTTTGCGGATCGCACAGCACGCGCTTGTGCAGTTCCTGCACGCGCCCGACCTTGCTGGCGTAGCTGTCGAAGTTGCGCAAGGTGCCACCGGGTACGCAGCCCTGGTCCAGGTAGTATTCGACGCCTGGCAAGCGTGGGACTTTTGCATATTCGATGCGGGCCGTGAGGCCGCTGCCGTCGGCCATTTCCACCAGATGTCCGAGCAAGCCGAAACCGGTGACATCGGTCATCGCAGTCACCCCGGCCAGCTTGCCGAAGCGGCTACCGGGTTTGTTGAGGGTGCACATCCAGTCGCGGGCCAGGCCGATGTCGGCCTCGCGCAATTTGCCCTTCTTTTCGGCGGTGGTGAGGATGCCGATGCCCAAGGGTTTGGTCAGGTACAGCTTGCACCCTGCGGTGGCGGTGTCGTTGCGCTTCATATGGCGTTTTTGCACGATGCCGGTCACGGCCAGGCCGAAGATCGGTTCCGGCGCGTCAATGGAATGCCCACCCGCCAGCGGAATGCCCGCAGCGTCGCACACCGCACGGCCACCGCGGATCACTTCGCGGGCGATCTCCGGCGCCAGCACATTCACCGGCCAGCCAAGAATGGCAATAGCCATCAACGGGTCGCCGCCCATGGCGTAGATGTCGCTGATGGCGTTGGTGGCGGCAATGCGCCCGAAGTCGAAGGGATCGTCGACAATCGGCATGAAAAAGTCCGTGGTGGAGACCACGCCGCGTTCGTCGTCGATGGCGTACACCGCCGCATCATCGCGTGAAGCGTTGCCCACCCAGAGGTTGGGATCGAGGTTTTGTGCGCCACTGCCGGCCAGAATCACCTCCAGCACCTGAGGCGAGATCTTGCAACCGCAACCCGCACCATGGCTGTACTGCGTAAGTCGAATCTGCTCGCTCATGGGAAACCTCTAGCTATCGTGTAGGAAAATTCTACCAGATAGCCAAAAGCCAACCGCGCTCTAATGAACGCGGCCGGCTTTTCAGGTCAAGCGTTACTGCCGGGCTGCCAACAAACGCGCGTGCCGGTTACGTCGGGCAATGTTCAGGCATTCGATCGCCGCCGAGAACGCCATGGCCGCATACACGTAGCCTTTTGGCACATGGGCGCCGAAGCCTTCGGCGATCAGCGTCATGCCGATCATGATCAGGAAACCCAGGGCCAGCATCACCACGGTCGGGTTGTCGTTGATGAACTTGGCCAAGGGTTCGGCCGCCACCAGCATCACGATGACCGAGGTCACCACGGCAATGATCATGATCGGCAAGTGTTCGGTCATGCCCACTGCCGTGATGATGCTGTCGATGGAGAACACCAGGTCGAGCAGCAGGATCTGTCCGATGGCGGCAGCAAAGCCGATGGCCACCGTATTGCCAACGCTGGCTTTCTCTTCGGGCGCCGGGTCCATGCTGTGGTGGATCTCGGTGGTTGCCTTCCACACCAGGAACAGGCCACCGGCGATCAGGATCATGTCCTTCCACGAAAAGGCCTGGCCGAACACTTCGAACACCGGCGCCGTCAGCTGCACGATAAAGGCAATGGTGCTCAGCAAGCCCAGGCGCAATATCAGCGCCATGCTGATGCCAATGCGCCGTGCCTTGGCCCGATGCTGCTCGGGCAGTTTGTTGGTGAGGATCGAGATGAAGATCAGGTTATCGATGCCCAGCACGATTTCCATGACGATCAAGGTGGCCAGCGCGATCCACGCGGTGGGGCTGGCGGCCAGTTGTAAAAGATAATCCATAGGTCAGTCCTGACGTTGTGCTGGGAAATTAGGTTTCTTGGGTGTTCGATTCAGCGTCTTTTTCTGCCGGGTCGTCCTTTTTCTGCGGACTGATCAAGCCTTGGGTCGCTTCACTCAATGCCTGTTCGGCGGCCTTCTGGGTGTCATCGATGGCTTGCTTGGCCGACTCGGTGGCCTTGCCCAGCACCTGCTGCGCGCTTTTCTCGACCTGATCACAACCGCTGATCATCACCAATGAAAGCGCAAGCAGCGACGCCGCGCCCAGGGAATTGAGTTTCATGATGTATTCCTCGTTAGAACCCCTGGGGCCAAATAGTGGCCCCGCGATAGCGAGGCATTCTATGCAGATGAACAGTTCAGAAAAATTCGTATTTTTCTCAGGTATACTTCGGTTTTTACGAAGTGTAGACGGTGATGCTCAATTATCGACAGTTGCATTACTTTTGGGTGGTGGCGAAGACGGGCAGCATTGTGCGCGCCTGCGAACAACTGAACCTTACGCCCCAAACCATCAGCGGGCAGATCAGCCTGTTGGAACAGACCTTTGGCATCGCCCTGTTTCAGCGCGTAGGGCGCCAGCTGGAGCTGACCGAAACCGGGCGCCAGGCCCTGCCCTACGCCGAGCAGATGTTCCAGACCGGCAATGAATTGGAGGCGATGCTGCGCGCGCAGCCCAATGAGCAGCAGATCGTGTTTCGCGTCGGGGTGGCGGACGTGGTGCCCAAGTCCATCGTGTACCGCCTGATCGCGCCCACCATGGAGCTGAGCGAACCGATCCGCATCACGTGCCGTGAAGACAAACTCGAACGGTTATTGGCCGACCTGGCGATCCAGCGCCTGGACCTGGTGATTTCCGACAGCCCGATGCCTACTCACCTGGACATCAAGGGCTACAGCCAGAAGCTGGGGGAATGCGGCATCAGCTTTTTTGCCACCCACGCGTTGGCCGAGCAACATGGCGGCGCGTTCCCGGCGTGTTTGCACGGCGCACCGTTGTTGATCCCCGGCGCGGAGACCGTGGTGCGCAGCCGTTTGCAGCGCTGGTTCGCCGATCAGCAGATTCAGCCCAGGATCATCGGCGAGTTCGACGACAGCGCCTTGATGCAGGCATTCGGGCAATCCGGCAGCGGCATTTTTATCGCCCCCAGCGTGATCGCCGATGAGGTGGTGCGCCAGTACGGCGTGGCACTGATCGGCCAGACCGACGCGGTGACCGAATCGTTTTACGCCATCTCGGTGGAGCGCAAGGTCAAGCACCCGGGCATCGTGGCGATTACCGAAGGCGCCCGACGCGAACTGTTTACCGCCCTGCCCTGAGCACACTGTGGGCGCGATTTGGCAAATCCGACGGTGGCGGTGACGCAATGACGCAGCAAACGGGACTCGTCCTACAGCATGCTAGACTTTGCGCCTGCTTCCTACAGTACTTTCTCCCTGCAATGCTGTGCCCACTAAAAAAACTAGAGACAACCGTTTATGACTGCTGCCCCTTCTCTGCTGCAACGTTTAATGCGCGTCAGCCTGGTCACCCAAATCATCATCGGCCTGATCGCCGGCATTCTGCTGGCCCTGTTGCTGCCAGAGGCCGCCAAGGCCACCGGCTTTATCGGCAAAGTGTTCGTCGCGGCCCTGAAGGCCGTCGCGCCGATCCTGGTGTTCGTGCTGGTGATGGCGTCCATCGCCAATCATAAACACGGCCAGGAAACCCATATCCGACCGATCCTGTTTCTGTATTTGCTGGGTACCTTTGCCGCTGCGGTGGTCGCGGTGGTTGCCAGCATGATGTTCCCGTCTTCCCTGGTCCTGGCTACCCATGACGCCACCGTCAGCGCCCCCGGCGGTATCGGCGAGGTGCTGCAAAGCCTGCTGCTCAGCGTGGTGGATAACCCGGTCAGCGCGCTGATGAATGCCAACTTCATTGGCATCCTGGCCTGGGCCATCGGCATGGGCATTGCCATTCGCCATGCAGGCGACACCACCCGCACCGTGCTCGACGACCTGTCCAATGGCGTAACGTTGATCGTACGGATGGTGATCCGCTTCGCGCCGCTGGGGATCTTCGGCCTGGTCGCCTCGACCCTGGCCACCTCCGGCTTCGGCGCCCTGCTCGGCTATGCCCATCTGCTGGTGGTATTGATCGGCTGCATGCTGTTTGTGGCGCTGGTGATCAACCCGGCCATCGTATTCTGGAAACTGCGTCGCAACCCTTACCCCCTGGTGCTGCTGTGCCTGCGCGAAAGCGGTATCACCGCGTTCTTTACCCGCAGCTCGGCGGCGAATATTCCGGTGAACCTGGCGTTGAGCAAACGCCTGGGCCTGCATGAAGACACGTATTCGGTGTCGATCCCCCTGGGTGCCACGATCAACATGGCCGGTGCGGCAATCACCATCACTGTACTGACGCTGGCAGCCGTGCATACGCTGGGCATCGCCGTGGACCTGCCCACCGCCGTACTGCTCAGCGTGGTCGCGGCCATCTGTGCCTGCGGGGCTTCGGGCGTGGCCGGCGGCTCGCTGCTGCTGATTCCGCTGGCGTGCAGTCTGTTCGGCATTCCGAGTGAGATTGCCATGCAGGTGGTGGCTGTCGGCTTCATCATCGGCGTATTGCAGGATTCGGCGGAAACCGCGCTCAACTCGTCCACCGATGTGTTGTTCACCGCAGCGGCGTGTTTGGACAAGGATGCACAGCCGGCTTGAACACCAGCCATTGCGCAACGAGCCGGACGCGGAGCGTCCAGGGCGGCATTCCCACGCAGAGCGTGGGAACGATCATGTCACAGGCTTAGAAAGCGCCCATGTAGTCACGCTTGCCCACTTCCACGCCGTTGTGACGCAACAAGGCGTAAGCGGTGGTGACGTGGAAGAAGAACTGCGGCAGGCCGTAGGTCAGCAGGTAGGACTGGCCGCTGAAGCGCTTCTCTTTCGGGGTGCCCGGACGGGTGACGATCTCGATGCCTTCCTTGCCGTCGATTTGCTCAGGCTTGATGGTGTCGACGAAGGCCAGCACTTTGGCGATCAACGCTTGCAGGTCGGCGAAGGTGACTTCGCTGTCTTCGTACTTGGGCACTTCAATCTCGGCCAGGCGTGCACTGACACCTTTGGCGAAGTCGACAGCGATCTGTACCTGGCGCACCAGCTGGAACATGTCCGGGAACAGGCGCGCCTGCAGCAAGGCGTTCGGCTCGATGTTTTTGGCGCTGGCGTGGGCTTCGGCCTTGTTCAGCACATCGCTCAGGGCGTTGAGCATTTGCTTGAAGACTGGGATGGAAGCGGCATACAGGGAAATAGTCATGTCAGTCTCACGGTAATGGCAGGGTTGGAACCAGCGACGATTATAGCCATGCCTGCCGCTTGTCTTTTATTTTTTCCGGCTTAGGCTAGTGGATTCACTGCATAGGGAACGCGCGATGACCGCCGAGCACGACACCGACACTTCTGAGCCGCGCCTGAACAGCACGGAAATCCGCGTCCTGGGCTGCCTGATCGAGAAGCAGGCGACCAATCCGGAAACCTACCCCCTGACCCTTAACGCCCTGGTGCTGGCGTGTAACCAGAAGACCAGCCGCGAACCGGTGACCAACCTCAGCCAGGGCCAGGTTGGCCAAAGCTTGCGCGTACTGGAAGGCCAGGGTTTTACCCGGCTGGTCATGGGCAGCCGCGCCGACCGCTGGGAACACCGCGTCGACAAGGCGCTGGAACTGGTACCGGCGCAGGTCATCCTGATCGGGCTGTTGTTCCTGCGCGGGCCGCAGACCGTCAATGAGTTGCTGACGCGCAGCGGGCGCATGCATGACTTTGAAGACGCCGAGCAAGTGGTGCATCAGCTGGAACGCCTGATTGCCCGCGGCTTGGCGGTGTTGGTGCCGCGCCAGGCGGGGCAGCGCGAAGATCGGTATACCCATGCGCTGGGCGACCCGGCGGATATCGAAGCGATTATTGCCGCGCGCGGGAACCAGATGGAGCGTGGCGGCGGGGCCGTCGGCGCCGACCGCATTGAAGAGCTGGAAGCGCGGATTGCCGCCCTGGAAGAACGCCTGACACAGTTGGAACAGGCCTGACGAGATTCAATCTTGCGCTAATGCCAATTAGTTAAGCGCACACCACCGTCTGTAGGAGCGATGGGGACGCCTAGCTCTTGCTCGCGAAAAACTCACTGGCATCGCGTTCATTCAGAAAACACGCGTTATCGTTGACGTTTTTCGCGAGCAAGCTCGCTCCTACAAGGCGTCAGCTCCGGGCGAAGGCCACCGCCGCCTGGAACTGCTCCTGCGTAGGGCGCACGCCGGTATACAGCACAAACTGCTCCAGCGCCTGGATCGCAATCACTTCAAGCCCGGTAATCACCCGCTTGCCCTTGGCCCGCGCACGCACGATCAAGGGTGTTTCAGCAGGGATCGCGACGACATCGAACACCGTCTCGGCGTTATCCACGGCCTCGGCCGCAAATGCCAGCTGATCCGCTTCGGCCCCGCCGCTCATGCCGATCGGTGTCACATTCACCAGCAGTTGCGGGCGTAACTCTCCCAACTCAGCCTGCCATGCGTACCCCAGGTTCTGCGCCAGGGCCCTGCCCGCCGCTTCGTTGCGCGCCACGATCACACCCTTGGCGTAACCGCCATCGCGCAAGGCACTGGCCACGGCCTTGGCCATGCCGCCGCTGCCGCGCAGGGCGAAGCTCGAATCTTTGGGCACCTGATGCTTTTTCAGCAGTTGCTCAACGGCGATGTAATCGGTGTTGTAGGCCTTGAGACGGCCATCGGTGTTGACGATGGTGTTCAACGAATCGATGGCTTGAACCGAATCGTCAAGTTCGTCCACTAAAGCGATGGCAGCTTCCTTGAACGGCATGGACACGCCACAGCCGCGAATGCCCAGCGCTCGTATGCCGCCGATCGCGCCAGGCAAGTCCTGGCTGCTGAAGGCTTTATAGTAGAAATTCAGGCCCAGTTGCTCATACAGATGGTTATGGAAACGCAGGCCGAAATTTCCGGGACGTGCCGACAGTGACATGCACAGCCGGGTGTCCTTGTTGGGGTGCATCTGCATGGGTAACTCCTTGAGGTAAGCAAATCGGTACAGACCTTACACAACCTTTACCTATTGGCTGTGCTGTTTTTTAGAAATACGTTGTCTTAAAAGTATCCCCGCGACAATCCTTGAGTCTATTGATTGCAGACCACAAGCGCAGGGGCTAACCGAGGAAAGATCATGATGCGTAAAGTCCCCAGGATTGCTTTGCTTATTGGCGCACTCGCTATGGCAGGCCAAGCTTCCGCTCACGGTGGTGGGTGGGGCGGCCCGGCCGTGTTGGGTGCGATTGTCGGTGCAGCCGTCGTCGGCTCCGTGGTTGCCAGCCAGCCTCGTGAGGTCTATGTACAGCAACAACCGGTGTACGTGCAGCCGCAGCCGGTGTATGCCGCTCCGCCGCCGGTCTACTACGCGCCGCCACCACCGGTGTACGTGCAGCAACAGGTCTATTACCGCCCGGCGCCCGTCTATTACGGCCCGCCACGGGGTTATGGCTACTATGGCCCGCCCCACGGCTACTATCGCCACGGCTGGTAACCGCCGATCGGTGCACACGCCACAGGCCTCGCCCACACGCGGGGCCTTTTTTTGCGGCAAAGTCTGGATTTATGCTGCCAAGGTCGTTGTGAGGACAATGCTTGAGCGCCGATCCCACATCATCAGGTTGGGATCGCCTCTTGATCGACTCATACAAACGCTGTCATGTTTGTGTCACCAAGCCGTCTCAGTATTGATTCTGTCCACTCAATAACAATTAAGGACGATGGACCATGCCCACGCAAAATCCGCACCGCACCGCTGGCCTCTGCACGTCCAGTAAGGTCTACAGCGCCTTGACCGAACTCAAGCACCTGGAAGGCCACCGCAGCGCAAAGTTCCTGGCATTGCTGGCCGAAAGCCTGGTGCGCAAAGGCTTGCTCAGCGAACAGGAAGTGGTGCACATGCTCGATCAGGTGGTGGACTGACGCCTGGCATTGATGTCGACTATCGAGCCAGGTGATTTTTCCTTGGCGCCGGCGCACCGTAAGGTGACCCCCATAACATTTGGAGGTACTTATGCCCACTGTTCAGATCATGTCCGTCATCGGCAGCGCCGTTCCCGCCCCTCTTCGCAAGCGGGGCCTGCTCGCCTGCTGGTACGTGGTAAGCGATGGCGAGCCCATCAGCGGCCCGCTCACCTCATTATCCGACGCCCAGATGCAACGCCAGCTGGCAGCCGGCTACAGGCTTGAAGCCTAGGGCAGCGGCAGCTTGACGCGTGGCTTGGTTTCGACAAACAACGCCCAGCAGGATATGAACAGCGCCGCGACCAGCGGCCCGATCACGAAACCATTGAGGCCAAACACCGACAGCCCGCCCAGGGTCGAGATCAGGATCAGGTAATCCGGCATCTTGGTGTCCTTGCCCACCAGGATCGGGCGCAGCACATTGTCCACCAGGCCGATCACGAACACGCCGAACAAGGCCAGCACAACGCCCTGCCAGATCGAACCGCTCAACAGGAAGTACGCGGCCACCGGTCCCCAGACAATCCCGGCGCCCACCGCAGGCAGCAGGGACAGAAACGCCATCAATACCGCCCAGAGCAACGCGCTGGGAATATCCAGAAACCAGAAGATCAAGCCCCCCAGCGCACCCTGGGTGACAGCCACCAGCACGTTGCCCTTGACCGTAGCCCGCACCACCCGGTTGAACTTGAGTTGCAGGCGACGCTTTTGCGGCTCGGCCAGCGGCACCGCCGTGCGCACCTTGCGTACCAGCTCCGGGCCGTCGCGCAGCAGGAAAAACAGCAGGTACAGCATGATGAAGAAGCTCACCAGGAAATCGAACGTGCCCTGGCCGAAGCTGAATGCCTGGGAGGCGAAGAACTGGCTGCCCTGCATCGCGCCCTTGACCACCTTCTCGCGCAGACCTTCCAGGTTGCCCATGCCGAAACGGTCCAGCAGGTGCTGGAAATACGGCGGCAGGAAATGCTTGAACTGCTCGATATAACCGGCCACATCCAACTTGCCGCTTTCGACGTTTTTATAGAGCGTGGCGCCCTCTTGCACCAGCAAGGCGCTGGTAATGATCACCGGCAAAATCGCGATCACCAGGCACACCAGCAAGGTGGTCAGGGACGTCAGGTTGCGGTTCCAGCCAAAGCGCTGCTGCAGGCGGCGCTGCATGGGCGCAAAGATGATGCCGAGGATCACCGCCCAGAACACCGCGCCGTAGAACGGCAGCAATATCCAGATAAAGGCGACCGTGACCAGGGCCAGCAGTAACAACAAGGTTTTGAATTGCAGATTGGTTTGATTCATGTCCGATCCATGTCAGAAAAGCAGAGCGCGCATGTGCGCCCTGCTGCTTAGTCCGCTGCCAGCGCTGCGAGTGCCATCTTTGTTGCAAGGGTAGACGCAGATCAATCGTGCTGATGCGCGACCTCTGACGTCGCGCCGGGTAAATAAATCCAGGCCTCCACCCTCTCTCCACACAACCTCCCACAAACATCCATGCGCGTTGTACACACTCAGCCCTTCCCCGCCTTGAACAGCAACGGCACCCCAAGGAGTTGATATGTCTTTCAATACTGGCCTTAGCGGTCTGCACGCCGCCAACAAGCAGATGGACGTGACGGGCAATAACATCGCAAACGTCGCGACCACAGGCTTCAAGTCCTCCCGTGCGGAATTCGCCGACATCTATGCCGCCTCCAAACTGGGTACCGGCCAGAACAGCATCGGCAACGGGGTGAACCTGGCGACCGTGTCTCAGCAGTTCACTCAAGGCGACGTCAACGGCAGCGGCGGCATCCTCGACATGGCGATTCAGGGCAGTGGTTTCTTCGTCCAGAAAGGCAGCGACGGTTCGCTGGCCTACACCCGCAGCGGTGCCTTCCGTGCCGACAAAGACGGCTACATCACCAACAACACGGGCACCTCGCGCCTGCAAGGCTACGCGGCGGATGCCGATGGCAAGATTATCAAGCGTGGCCTGACCGACCTGCAACTGAACCTGTCGAACCTGCCGCCGAAGGCCTCCACCAAGGTGGACTCCACCAGTAACCTGAACGCCTCGGAACGGGTGATCGACCAGGCGGCCAAGCCATTCAACCCGACCGACACCAGCACCTTTACCACTCAATACAGCACGACGTTGTACGACGCCCAGGGCAACGCGCACCCGATGGTGCAGTACCTGGTGAAAACCGACGGCAACAAGTGGAACGCCTACACCTTGATTGACGGTCGCAACCCTGATGGTTCGGCGCCAACCGGCACGCCATCGACCCCACCGGTGCCGTCGACGTTGACCTTTGACGGTGCAGGCAGGCTCACCAGCGTGGTAACCGCAGGCGTATCCGATAAAATCCTGACCATTACCGGCTGGGTCCCTGGCACTGTGACGGGAGGTGTGTGGAAAGCAAACGGCGCGACTGCCAATCCGACCGGGATCGCCATCAACATCGCCAACACCACCCAATACAATTCGGCCACTTATCGCAACCCGCCGTTCACCGACGGCTATGCCACCGGCCAGATCACCGGCCTTAAAATCGACGGCAACGGCGTACTGTTCGCCACGTTCAGTAACCAGCAGAGCAAGGCTGTCGGCCAGATATCGCTGGCGAGCTTCAACAACGAACAAGGCCTGCAGCCTGGCGGCGGTACGACCTGGCGAGAGACCTTCGCTTCGGGCCAACCCGGTTACGACGCCCCGCAAACCGGTACGCTGGGTTCGATCAAGGCCAACGCCCTGGAAAACTCCAACGTCAACCTCACCAACGAGTTGGTCGACCTGATCAAGGCCCAGAGCAACTATCAGGCGAACGCAAAAACCATCTCAACCGAAAGCACCATCCTCAAGACATTGATCCAGATGAGCTGATGCCGTACAGCCTGTGAACCTCTCACGCGTTGCCGCGTAAAAAAGCGGTGGAGCCAAGCCTGGAGTGATCAGATCCTGAACTGACCGACCAACTGCCCCAGGCGTTGACCCAAATCCGCCAGGCTGCGGGAAGTCTGGGCGCCGAGTCGGGTTTCATCGGCCACGCTGTCCACCGCCACGGCAATCTGGTGCACGCTGCGGTTGATTTCCTCGGCCACGGCGGTTTGCTCTTCGGCGGCGCTGGCGATCTGCGCGTTCATGGCGTTGATGGTGCCGATCAACTGCGCCATGGTGTCCAGCGATGCTCCGGCCTGGTTGGCCTGGGCCGAGGTGCCGTCACCGGCATCGCTGGAGCGGCGCATGGCGTCCACGGCGGCTTCGGTGCCTTTTTGCAGGCGGTCGATCATGCCCTGGATTTCCTGGGTGCTGGTCTGGGTGCGGCTGGCCAGGGCGCGCACTTCATCGGCAACCACGGCAAAGCCCCGCCCTGCCTCCCCGGCACGCGCAGCTTCAATCGCCGCGTTCAGCGCGAGCAGGTTGGTTTGTTCGGCAATCGAGCGGATCACACTGAGTACGCTGACAATCGACGACACATCCTGCTGCAGGCTGTCGAGGGACACGCCGCTGCTGCGGATATCGCTCACCAGCGCATGGATCTGCGCGATGCTGCCGTCCACGACGCGCTTGGCGGCCTGGCCCTCGGCATCGGTCTGCTGCGCGGCAACGGCGGCGCCCTGGGCACTGCGCGCCACTTCATGGGCGGCCGACGACATCTGATTGATTGCGGTGGCGACCTGGTCGGTTTCGTGACGCTGACGCTCCATGGCGGTTTCCGAACGCTGGGCTTGCTCGGACACCTGGCTCACCAGGCCGGTGAGTTGCGCGGTCATTTCGGTGATCTGGCGGACCAGGCCGTGAATCTTGTCGACAAAGCGGTTGAACGCGCCGGCCAGGTCGCCGAGTTCGTCCTGGCTGGTAATGGCCAGGCGGCGTGTCAAGTCACCTTCGCCGGCGGCGATATCGTCGAGGTTGGCCTTCATCAGGCTCAGTGGGCGCAGAATGGTGTTGGCCACCAGCAGGCCGACAGCGGCGATCACCAGCAACACCACGGCGGCCAAACCGAGAATGCTCAACAGCACGCCCTCCATGCGCGCGTGGACCTTGGCCTCGACCACTGCGACCTGGGCTTCGATGCCATCCAGGTTGACCGAGGTGCCGATGACCATGTCCCACTTGGGCAGGTATTCGGTGTAACCGAGCTTGGGCACCAACTCGGTCTGGCCGGGCTGGGTCGAGCTGTATTGCAGGTAGTGGGTGCCATCCTTGCCGACTTTGACCAGGTCGCGGTTGACGTAGACGCCGTTGGGGTCGCGGTTATCCTTGAAGCTCTTGCCCACGCCGTCCGGGCTGTTGCCCTTGAACAGGCGGATGGTCTCGGAATCGTAGCCGAAGAAGTAGCCGTCCTTGCCATAGCCGGTGTTGGACAGCAACTTGACCACCTGCGCCCGCGCCGCCGTATCGCCGGGGGCAGCGGCGTCGTAGAGCGGTTTGATGGTGGTCATGGCCACTTCGACATAACCCTGCAGGGTAGCCTTGGCATCGTTGAGCAGGCGCTGGCGGGTTTCATCCACCTCGTTGCGCGCCTGGCCCTGCAGCATCCACACGGTGGTCAGGCTGATGACCAGGGCGAACAGCAACACCGGCACGACGGCAAGGGACAGGACTTTGGCCTTGAGGCTCAGACGCATGGCTTTTCTCTCTTATTAGGGGCGACTTGAGAGGTTAGCGGCCAAATGCGTCATTTCTGTAGGAGCGAGCTTACTCGCGAAGGTCGTCAACGATAACGCGTGCATTCTGGATGAACGCGTTATCTGGGCGTTTTTCGCGAGCAAGCTCGCTCCTACAGTGAGGTGAGGGAGCTGATGTCAGAGCGTCATCGCCGCCAGCCAGCCAAACGCCAGCAGCGGCAGGTTGTAGTGCAGGAAAGTCGGCACCACGGTGTCCCAGATATGATGGTGCTGGCCGTCGATATTCAGGCCGGAGGTCGGGCCGAGTGTGGAATCGGAGGCCGGTGAACCGGCGTCGCCCAACGCGCCGGCGGTGCCGACGATACACACGATCGCCACCGGGCTGAAGCCCAGTTGCACACACAACGGTACGAAAATCGCGGCCAGGATCGGCACCGTGGAAAACGACGAACCGATGCCCATGGTCACCAACAGCCCCACCAGCAGCATCAACAACGCCCCGACTCCACGGCTATGGCCGATGAACGCCGCCGAGGTTTCCACCAGGGAGCGCACATCACCGGTGGCCTTGAGCACTTCGGCAAAGCCCGACGAGGCGATCATGATGAAGCCGATCATCGCCATCATCTTCATGCCTTCGGTGAACAGGTCATCGGTCTCGCGCCAGCGCACGATGCCCGACACCGAGAAAATCAGGAACCCGGCCAACGCGCCGATGATCATCGAGTCCAGCCACAGTTGAATGATGAACGCCGAGGCAATCGCCAGGCCCGCCACCAGCAGGGTCAATGGGTTGTACTGCACCGCCACCTGCTCGACACGCTCGATTTTCTCCAGGTCGTACACGCGTTTTTTGCGATAGCTGATAAACACCGCCACCAGCAGCCCGACCACCATGCCCAGCGCGGGCAAGCTCATGGCATGGGTCACGTTGACCTGGCTGATGTCCACACCGCTCTTGGCCACGTTGGCCAGCAGGATCTGGTTGAGGAAGATATTGCCGAAGCCCACCGGCAGGAACATGTACGGCGTGATCAAGCCGAACGTCATGACGCAAGCGATCAGGCGGCGATCCAGTTGCAGCTTGGTCAGCACATACAACAGCGGCGGCACCAGCAGCGGGATGAACGCGATGTGGATGGGCAGGATGTTCTGTGAAGCGATCGCCACTGCCCCGAGCAGGCCGATCAGCAGCCATTTGACGTGGTTGCCGCCGCTGGCTTCCTGGCGATCGACCAGCAGCAGCGCTTTGTCCGCCAAGGCATGTGCCAGGCCGGATTTGGCAATCGCCACTGCGAAAGCGCCGAGCAAGGCGTAGGACAAAGCCACCGTCGCACCGCCGCCCAAACCGCTGTTAAACGCCTTGAGCGTGGCGTCGATCCCCAGCCCTCCGGTCAAGCCGCCCACCAGGGCGCCCACAATAATGGCGATGACCACATGCACACGGGACAGGCTGAGCACCAGCATGGTGCCGACCGCGGCGATAACAGCGTTAATCATGTTTACCTCAAGACAGAAACATAAAAGACAGGCATGCCCGCGCCGCAGCGGCCATTGAAGGCGCTGCCGGCGTACGGGCTCAAAGAGGTCTTATTAGAGGGCCCGCACTTTGCAGCAGCCGGCCGGCCATGTCAAAAAGCTGTGACCCCGGGCAGGTTTAAATTGACTGTTTGAATAAAGAAAAAACGCGCGCAGCCGATAACGGTGTCTCTATGTGTATTCATGTAAGGATGTCCCGATGTCGCTCAGGCAGCTCTCCATTCAATGGAAAATTACCCTGCTCGCGGGCCTGTGCCTGCTGGGGATCGTGACCCTGCTGGTGGGTCTGTCGCTGTACCGAATGGCGCAGAGTTCCGAGCAGGTCAAGGCGTCCAGCATGCAGATGCTCGATGAAGCCGCCCTGGCGCGTATCGAGGCGCAAGGTGAAGTGCAGGCGCTGGGCATTCGCCAGCAGTTCATGGATGCCTACCAGTACGGCCATGGGTTTTCCCGCCAGGTGCTGTTTTTGCGCGAACAGGCGGAAAAACGCTTCCTGGATGCCTTCGACACCCGCGAAGACCTGACTCGTCAGGTCCGCGCCGCGCTGCAGGCCAACCCCGACCTGCTGGGTTTGTCCCTGGTATTTGAAGCCAATGCGCTGGATGGCAAGGATGAGCTGTTCGCCAACCAGGCGGAGCTGGGCAGTAACGACAAAGGCCGCTTCGCCCTGTACTGGTCGCAGCCGACGCCCGGCAAAATCACCTCCATGGCGCTGCCCGAAAGCGACATGACCGACACGTCCATCGGCCCCAGCGGCGAAAAAGCCAACGCCTGGTTCACCTGCCCGCGCACCACCCTCAAGCCCTGCGTGATCGAACCTTACTTTTATGTGATCGACGGGCAGAACGTGCTGATGACCAGCATCGTCTTCCCGCTGATGGTCAACGGCAAGGTCATTGCCTCGTTGTCGGTGGACATCAATCTCAACAGCTTGCAGGCCGTGAGCCAACAGGCCAGCCAGAAGCTCTACGACGGCCAGGCCCACGTCAGCATTCTGAGCCCCACCGGCTTGCTCGCGGGCTACAGCCCGGACGCCAGCAAACTCAGTCAACGCCTGGACCAGGTCGACCCCGACAGCGGCGCACAGTTGATCAGTGCCCTGGCGAGCGGCACACAGATCCGCAGTCTGCGCACCGACCACCAACTCAAAGTGCTGGCGCCCTTTGCCCCGATCCCGGACGGCAAGCCATGGGGCGTGCTGCTGGACGTACCGAAAAAAGTCCTGGTGGCGCCGGCCGAGGCGCTCAAGGCCCAGTTGGATGCCGACAATACCCAAGGCACCCTGCTCGAACTTGGCCTGGGCCTGCTGGCCGCCGTGGTCGGTTTGATCCTGGTGTGGCTGATGGCGCGCAGCGTGACTCGGCCGATCCTCGGCGTAGCACATATGCTCGAGGACATCGCCAGCGGCGAAGGCGACCTGACCCGCCGCCTGGCCTACGACAAACAGGACGAACTGGGCCAACTGGCCGGCTGGTTCAACCGTTTCCTCGACAAGCTGCAGCCGATCATCGCCGAGGTCAAACAATCGGTGCAGGACGCCCGTGGCACCGCCGACCGATCCGCCGCGATCGCCAGCGAAACCAGCGCCGGCATGGAGCAGCAGTATCGTCAGGTTGACCAGGTGGCCACGGCCTCCCACGAAATGAGCGCCACCGCCCAGGACGTCGCCCGCAGCGCAGCCCAGGCAGCGCAAGCGGCCCGCGATGCCGACCAGTCCACCCGCGACGGCCTGACCGTGATCGATCAGACCACCAGCAACATCGGCCTGCTGGCGGCTGACATGAGCACTGCCATGACCCAGGTTGAAGGCCTGGCGAGCAACAGCGAAAAAATCGGCTCGGTGCTGGAAGTGATTCGCGGCATCGCCGAGCAGACCAACCTGCTGGCGCTCAATGCCGCCATCGAGGCCGCCCGCGCCGGTGAGGCCGGCCGGGGTTTTGCCGTGGTGGCCGACGAAGTGCGCAACCTGGCACGACGCACCCAGGAATCGGTGGAAGAAACCCGCGTCGTGATCGAGCAATTGCAAAGCGGCACCCAGGAAGTCGTCGGTGCCATGGGCAACAGCTATCGTCAGGCTCAAGGCAGTGTCGAGCAAGTCGGCCAGGCGGTCACCGCACTGCGCCAGATCGGTGACGCCGTCACCGTGATCAGCGACATGAACCTGCAAATCGCCAGCGCCGCCGAAGAGCAAAGCGCCGTCGCCGAGGAGATCAACAACAACGTGGCGACGATTCGCGACGTGACCGAGTCGCTGTCGGAACAAGCCAATGAATCGGCGCGCGTGAGCCGGGCGTTGAACAACCTGGCGAATCAGCAGCAGGGGTTGATGGATCAGTTCCGGGTGTAACGACGCTGGTCCAATGTAGGAGCGAGCTTGCTCGCGAAAAACGTCAACGATAACGCGTGCTTTCTGAATGAACGCGGTGCCTGTAAGTTTTTCGCGAGCAAGCTCGCTCCTACAGACGGCGATGCCCCCACCCTAACCACGATGCGAAGCGAGCCGCTTTTGATCTTGATCTGCTTTTGATCTCAGGCGCCCCGTCAAACCACGCTGGCCGAACGCAGGCTTGAATCCGTGGGCAACCCGGCAGGACGCCGGGTTAGCCCAGAGGCCGCCATCGGGGGCAAGCCCCCTCCCACATTGAATTGTGGAGCATCAGTAAGATAGTCATAGGCTGACAAGTAGCAACGGGGGGGCAAGTCGAATCGTCGCACCACCCCTCCCACAGTTTTAGATTGGCACTACCGCCTGGGCAATTCGATCAGCGCTTTGAGCCCACCCAGCTCACTTTCCTGCAACTGCAGCACCCCGCCCCACACTTCAACAATATCGCGCACAATGCCCAGCCCCAGGCCGTGGCCATCAATCTGTTCATCCAGGCGTGCGCCACGGCTGAACACCTGCTCACGCTGGATCTCCGGAATGCCCGGGCCATCGTCTTCGACCGCCAACCGATAGCCGTGCGCCGCCTCACTCACGCTCAGTCGAACTTCGGCATCCGCCCATTTACACGCGTTGTCCAGCAGGTTGCCGAGCAGCTCCAGCAAATCTTCCCGGTCCCAGGGCAGTTGCAGGCCCGGGGCGACGTGGTAGCTGAGGTCCAGGTGTTCGCCGTGGATCATGCGCAGGGTGGCCAATAGCCCCGGCAGTTCCTTTTCACAGTCAAACAACGCCCCCGGCAAGGTTTCACCGGCCAGGCGCGCGCGATTGAGCTCGCGGTTGAGGCGCTGCTGCACCTGTTCAAGCTGATCGCGCAATAACTTGCTCAACTGCGGCTGATCCCTGAGCGCCTCGCTTGACGCGGCACTCAGCATCACCGCCAACGGGGTCTTCAGCGCGTGCCCCAGGTTGCCCAGGGCATTGCGCGAGCGTTTGAGGCTGTCTTCGGTGTGCGCCAGCAAATGGTTGATCTGCGCCACCAGCGGCTCCAGCTCCGCCGGCACCTGGGTGTCCAGTTGCGAACGCTGGCCCTGTTGCAACTGAGCAATCTGATTGCGCGCGGTTTCCAGCGGGCGCAAGGCGCGGCGTACGGTGATGCGCTGCAATACCAACACCACCAGCAAGGCCGCCAGCCCCAGTACCAGGCCGATCTGGCGCATCAGGCGGAAACTTTCCCGCACCGGCGTGTAGTCCTGCGCCACACTGATGGAGATCGACTGGCCGAAGCGTTTGTAGTCCGAGCGCAATACCAACAGTTTCTGGCCTTCAGGCCCCAGTTGCAGGTTGCCCTTGAGACCGGCCTCGGGAAGCGTCGGCAGCTCCTGGTCCCACAATGAGCGGGAGCGCCAGTGCGTGTCGGCAAAATCAATGCGGAAATAGTGCCCCGAGAATGGCCGTTGATAGGCCGGTGACAGGCGCTGCTCATCCAGCTGCACACCGTTGGGTCCACGCACCAGCGCTACCAGCAGGTTCTCGCTGTCGTTGCGCAGCCCGGCCTCCAGATAGCGCTGCAATCCGGCCTCGAACAGCCACAGGCTGGTTTGCGCCAGCACCACGCCGACGATCACCATCACGCTGATCAACCCCAGGCTCAAGCGCCGCTGGATCGACTTCATGCAGGGCTGGCGCCAAACCGGTAACCCTGGCCGCGCCGGGTTTCGATCACACTGCGTCCCAGTTTGCGCCGCAGATGGTTGACGTGGACTTCCAGCACGTTGGAATCGCGCTCGGTCTCGCCATCATAGAGATGCTCGGCCAGATGGCTTTTGGACAGGATCTGTTCGGGGTGCAGCATGAAATAGCGCAACAGGCGGAACTCGGCGGCCGTGAGCTGGATCTCGTCACCGTCGCGCAGCACGCACTGGCGGCCTTCGTCCAGGTGCAGACCGGCGGCCTGCAGGGTCGGTTGGTTGGCATGCCCGTGGGCCCGGCGCAACAACGCCTGGATGCGCAGGTGCAGCTCTTCGGGGTGAAAAGGCTTGCTCAGGTAATCATCGGCACCGGCCTTGAGCCCCTCGATGCGTTCCGCCCAGGAATCACGCGCCGTCAGCACCAGCACCGGCGTGGCCAGGCCTGCCGCGCGCCATTGCCCCAGCACCTCGAGCCCCGGCAAGCCCGGCAGGCCAAGGTCGAGGATGATAAGGTCATAGGGCTCGCTGCGGCCCTGGTACGCCGCGTCGCGTCCATCGGCCAGCCAATCGACCGCATAGCCCTGACGCTGCAGGCCGGCCAGCAGCTCATCGGCCAGCGGGACGTTGTCTTCCACCAAAAGCAGGCGCATCAGTCTTCCTTATCCTTGATCAAGGTACCGTTGGTGGCGTCGAGCTTGATTTCGCGCACGACGCCTTCGGTGGTCACCAGTTCCACTTCATAGGCGTATTGGCCATGCTTGAGCTCCAACTCCGCCTCCAGCAGCCGGCCTCCCGGGTAGCGTGACATCGCCTTATGCAACAGGAGCTCCAGCGGCAGGATCACGCCCTGCTGCCGCAGCGCCAAGGCTTCATCCTGATTGAGGTCGCGAGCGGCCAGGCTTGAGCAAAAGGCCAAGAGCGCCAGCAGCACCAGACTACCGGCGCGTCGATATAGCGTCATTACGTGTCCTGATGATTCTTGAGAACGTGCCCGGTGAGCGCGTCCAATTCAACGTCCCATTCAAGGCCGTGGGCATCTTCCAGCTCGATCTGGTAGATGTACTTGCCGTATTCCTCGTCCAGGTCGGTGCCCAGCAAGGTCGACCCCGGATGCAAGCCCAAGGCGGTGGCTTCAAGCTGATCGAAGGCGACAATTGTAACAGTGCCAGGCAATTTCAGTGGTTTGTCGGGGTCCATTGCCCAGGCCGGCGTGACCGAGAACGCAATGATACCGGCGGCGACCAGCGCTGTGAGGCGCTTCATGATAAGTCTCCGTTTCAGGATGTTTTTCCTACGAATGATCACGGTACGCGCGGCAACTTAATTGAAACTGAATTGCCACCATGGCAATTTCCCGCAGAAGTGCGCTTGCTCCTGCAATCGCTCTGACAGAGAACGGTATGACCGCTATTCACATCAAGTTCCCCGCCCTGACGCTCAGGGCCGGCAAACGCGCCTTTGCGCGCATTCGCGAGCAAGGTCTTGCACCTGCCGACGTTGGCATTCTCCCGGGTGCGGCCGGAGGCCCCAAGGCGCTGGGCATCCAGGGCCTGGACCTGGCGCTGTTCGGCGACTGGCTGGCGCGCATGCCTCGGGAGCGCGCGCTGATCGGTGCGTCCATCGGTTCCTGGCGGTTTGCCAGCGCTTGCCTGCCCGACCCGGTGCAAGGCTTGCTCGACCTGGGCCGCCTGTACAACGAACAGCGTTTCGCCAAAGGCGTGACCATGGCCGAAGTCAGCCAGAGCTGCCGGCGCATGCTCGACGACCTGCTGGCCGGCCGTGATGCACAGGTGCTGAACCACCCCGACTACCGCCTGAACATCATGGTGGTGAAAAGCCATGGCCTGCTCGCCGATGACCATCGAGGCCGGCTGGGCCTGGGCCTGTCATCGGTGATTGCCGACAACCTGCGCGGCCGCGCACGACTGTCGCGGCATTTCGAACGCCTGATCATCCACGATCCCCGCCAGGCGCCTCCGGTGCACGCGCTGGAGGATTTCCCGTCGCGCTTCCTTGAACTGCAAATGGGCAACCTGCGCCAGGCGCTGCTGGCATCCGGCTCGATTCCCATGGTGATGCAAGGCGTGCGCGACCTGCCCGGCGCAGGCGTTGGCACCTACCGCGACGGCGGCCTGCTGGACTACCACCTCGACCTGCCCTACTGCGGCGACGATATCGTGCTGTACCCGCATTTCACCGACCGCGTCATTCCGGGCTGGTTCGACAAAGGCCTGCCGTGGCGGCGCAGCAACCCACAGGGGTTGCAGGATGTCCTGCTGCTGGCACCGTCAAGGGACTACCTGGCCCGCCTGCCCCACGGTAAATTGCCGGACCGCAGCGACTTCAAGCGCTTCATGGGCGACGACGCGAGCCGCAACGCCTACTGGCAGACGGCAATGAGCGAGAGTCGACGGCTGGGCGATGAGTTCCTGCAGTTGGCGGACAACGGTGGCCTGGGCGAGCGTTTGCAAGCACTTTGACCCGGCGGTATGCGCGGCGGCGGGTCAAGCTGTTAAACTCGCCGCCTGCCAGATACCTGACCGAGCTGAAAATACCGTGGAAATCTTCAAAGAGTTTACGTTCGAATCCGCCCACCGCCTGCCCCACGTCCCGGACGGCCATAAATGCGGGCGCCTGCATGGGCATTCGTTCAAGGTGGCGATCCACTTGAGCGGCGACCTGGATCCCCATACCGGCTGGATTCGCGACTTCTCGGAAATCAAGGCGATCTTCAAGCCGCTCTACGAGCGTCTGGACCACAACTACCTCAATGACATCCCCGGCCTGGAAAACCCCACCAGCGAAGTGCTGGCCAAGTGGATCTGGGTTGAATTGAAACCCTTGCTGCCGGAACTCAGCGCGATTCGCATCCATGAGACGTGCACCAGCGGCTGCATTTATCGCGGCGAATAAGCGATCCAGCGTTGAAGAACCACCTGCGGGTGGTTTTTTTTCGCCTGGCCGCAGCTGATCCAATTTGTTTCACGACTGCACTGCTTTCGCGCTTGATAGGCCACCTGGAACCCTCGCGCCGACGCCCTCCCTGCGCTTGGCTGCCGATACACCGCTGCCGAAAGCTTGGCACGCTCGGTGCAACAGGCCTGCGTCATCATTCAGGGAGCAAGGCACATGACCCAGCAAGAACCCGGCAACGATTACCCGCTCAGTGAAGTGCCGCTGCATGCGCGCAAGGGCCTTGCGTCCACGGCCATGGTGCTGCTGGGGTTCACGTTTTTTACGGCAACGATGTTTGCCGGCGGCAAGCTGGGCGTGGCCTTCAGCTTTACCGGCATGCTCGGCGTCGTGGCCCTGGGTAACCTGCTGTTGGGTATATACGCTGCGGGGCTGGGGTACATCGCCTTCAAGAGCGGCCTGAACTCGGTATTGATGGGGCGGTTCTGCTTTGGTGAAATCGGCAGCAAGCTCAGTGATCTGATCCTCGGTTTCACCCAGATTGGCTGGTACGCCTGGGGCACCGCCACCGCCGCCGTGGTGCTGGGCAAGTATTTCGCGTTGAGCCAGGGCAGCGTGCTGGCCTTGATGGTGGTGTTTGGCCTGGTGTTCTGTGCGACCGCGTACGTGGGGTATCGCGGGCTGGAAATTCTGTCCTATATCGCGGTGCCCGCCATGGGCCTTTTGCTGTTGCTGTCGATGTGGGTCGCCACCGTGAAGGTCGGCGGGCTGGACGGCCTGCTGGCGGTGGTGCCGACCGCCGAGTTGGACCTGTCCACGGCGATCACCCTGGTATTCGGCACCTTTGTCAGCGGCGCGACCCAGGCCACCAACTGGACGCGGTTCTCCCGCTCGGCCAGGGTTGCGGTGCTGGCCAGCCTGATCGGTTTTTTTATCGGCAACGGCCTGATGGTGCTGATCGGTGCCTACGGCGCCATCGTCTATCAGCAACCGGATGTGGTGGAAGTCCTGCTGTTGCAGGGTTTCGCCATGGCGGCGATGGCCATGTTGCTGCTCAATATCTGGAGCACCCAGGACAACACCATCTACAACTTCGCCGTCGCCGGTTGCAACCTGCTGCGCACCCGCCGGCGCAAAACCGTGACCCTGGCCGGTGCGGTGATCGGCACCCTGCTCGCCTTGCTGGGCATGTACGACATGCTCGTGCCGTACCTGATTCTGTTGGGCACGGTGATCCCGCCGATTGGCGGGGTGATCATGGCGGACTTCTTCTATCGCTATCGCGGCCAGTACCCACGCCTGGCAGATGCCCGCCTGCCCGCGTTCAACTGGCCCGGGCTGACGGCGTACGCGGTAGGTACGCTGCTGGCGTTCAACTCGCCCTGGGTTGCACCGCTGGTGGGGATCGCGGCCGCGTCGCTCACCTACGTACTGCTCAGCGCCGTACTGCGCGTGCGCGCACCGCTGGCTGACGTCCAGGCATGAGCCTGGGCACCGCCAATGGTAATCTGACGGTCGCCTGATTGAATTTAGCCAAGAGGAACTTGACCATGCACATCATCAATGCCCGGCTGCGCGACCGTGAAGGCCTGCATGATCTGCACCTGGAACACGGCCGGATCGCCAGCATCACCGCGCAAACAGGCGTACCGATGTTAATGGCAGGCGACCTGGATGCCGCCGGCAACCTGGTGATCCCGCCCTTCGTCGAACCGCACATCCACCTGGATGCCACGCTCACCGCCGGCGAACCCCGCTGGAACATGAGCGGCACCCTGTTCGAAGGCATCGAATGCTGGGGCGAACGCAAAGCCACCATCACCGAGGAAGACACCAGGACTCGCGCGAAGAAAACCATCCAGGCCCTTGCCGCCCACGGTATCCAGCATGTGCGCACCCACGTCGACGTGACCGACCCGGACCTCACCGCGCTCAAGGCCATGCTGCAAGTGCGTGAAGAAAGCGCGCACCTGATCGACCTGCAAATCGTGGCCTTTCCCCAGGAAGGCATCGAGTCGTTCCGCAATGGCCGTGAACTGATGGAAGAAGCCATTAGCCTGGGCGCCGACGTCATCGGCGGCATCCCCCACTTCGAGTACACCCGCGATCAAGGGGTGAGTTCGGTGAAGTTCCTCATGGACCTGGCCGAACGCACCGGCTGCCTGGTAGACGTGCATTGCGATGAAACCGATGACCCGCACTCACGCTTTCTTGAGGTGCTGGCCGAAGAAGCGCGCAGCCGCGACATGGGTGCCCGCGTCACCGCCAGCCACACCACCGCCATGGGCTCCTACGACAACGCCTACTGCGCCAAACTGTTTCGTCTGCTGGGCCATTCCGGCATCAGCTTCGTCTCCTGTCCCACCGAAAGTATCCACCTGCAAGGTCGCTTTGACAGTTTCCCGAAACGCCGAGGGGTCACCCGCGTCAACGAACTGCTCGAAGCCGGCATGAACGTGTGTTTCGGCCAGGACTCCATCGTCGACCCCTGGTATCCCTTGGGCAACGGCAACATCCTGCGGGTATTGGAAGCCGGTTTGCACATCTGCCATATGCTCGGCTACCGCAACCTGCAGAGCGCCCTGGACCTGGTCACCGACAACAGCGCCAAGGCCATGGCGCTCGGCGACCGCTACGGCCTGGCACCCGGCCGACCGGCCAACCTGTTGGTGCTGTCGGCAGACAGTGACTATGAGGTGATTCGCAGCCAGGGCCTGCCGTTGTATTCGATCCGCAACGGCAAGGTGCTGATGAAGCGTCAGCCGGCCCAAGTTGAATTCATGTAACGCGGCGCTAGACGATCGAGTCGATGTCCAGCACTTGCGCTTTGCCCAGGTCGCTGTGGATGGGTGAAGGGATACTGGCAAACTGGGACAACACTCGGTTTTCCCGGTGCGTGAACCAGCGCTTGAGGCCCTGTTGCAGGTGGGCACCCTGGGCGCGGCTGCCATACACATCGCGCCCATCGAGACGGCGCCAGCGCAGGCTGGCCAGGCGCTCGCGACTGGTATGCAAACGGTCGATCTCTGCATTCAAAGCGTCGTTATGCTCATGGCTGCGGTCGTTGGCCGGGCGCATGCGGGCCAGTTCGCGGCGTTTGGCCCTCAGTTGTTCCCGCATGTCTTCGAGCGCGCGATCAAGCCACTCCAGCTCCCTCGCAGTGACCAGGGGACCCTGGCTATCCAGGGTTTGCTGCCAGCGGCGCAATGTCGCCCAGGCCGCAGGAATATAGCTGGCGGTCATGAAGTGCTGGTTGGCCTGGAAGAGCTGCCTCAACAGGTTGTCGCGGTCGGGCATGTCGCCGTGCAACCGCAACGCCCGATTGCAGCCCAGCTCCTGGATCGATTCACAGCCAGGTTTCCATAGCACCGAAGAATGCGTGCCATCCGGGAGCGTGATCGGCATGAAGTGCTGTTGTTCGCCATGGTGCTGGTAGGCATTCCCACCGACGCGCACCAGGCCGGCGGCGAACAGCAAACCGCCGGCGGTGGGCGCACTGAACAAGGTGACCGCCCCCGGCACCCACAGTTTGGCAGTGGTGTTCATCCACGGCGCCGGGACACTGGGAACAGGATCGTTATGGTTGACGATTCGATGGTGAACCAGGGCAGATGCGCCAGAGATAAATTCGGAATCGGCGGCGCGGGGGGCGCCGTAGGTGTAGAGGAGTGGGTTGTAATGGGCGTCCGGGATTCGGCGCAGTCCTTCAGCCAGCAGCAGGGCGATCGCGCCGCCCAGGCTGTGGCCGCAGATGATTATCCGCTGCCCTACATGAAACTGGTCAAGGTATCGCACTATGAAATCACGCATCGCTCGGTATGCCTGATAAAAGCCCTCATGCGCCTTGCCGATACCATCAGCGAACGCCACTTGATGGGCATTGGCGTCCCGCAGCGCGTCGGCCTTGCTGAATGTGCCTCGCACGGATATCAGAACCACCTCATCGTGGTGAGTGATAAAAGCCTGGGTATCGGTACCGTCTTTTTCGTCATCGAAGAAGTGCAAGCGCGCAGGGTGTTCCTGTTCATCTTTCAGTTCTGGGCGATTTTGCGGGTACAACTCAGGATCGAAAGGCAAAATTTCGAAGCGTTTTGAATAAGCGACTTCTTCATAAAGCGGATAAAAACGCTGCACTTGCTCCGGATCAATCTGCCAGGCTTCGTGGTATCCCGACAGCTGTTCGGCGAACAGATTTCCAACGCTGGGGTGCTGCGGGAAACGGACTTCATCCACAGGATTTTTTGGCGGCACCTGGCCGAAATCGCAGTAGCTCATCGCGGCAAACAATGCCAGTTGATACAGGTTCAGGGCACAAAAGCTGTCCTGCGTCGACAGCATGGGGCGTAGCGCTCGCAGTGGCCGAACTTCGAGAGCGGTGTGGAGGTTGGGGAATAGTACGATGCCCGCCAAGGTTGATTCTGGCGGGCCAAACCCCAGTTCGGCCATCATTTTCAGAGCATGGCGTTTGGGGCGGTGTGCCCGTGATTCTATCGGAGGCAGATGGGCGACATGACGGACCAGGTCTCGGACTTCCACTTGATAGAACCGGTCGGCTTTCTGCTGTACAGGATTACTCTCGGTTCGCTGACCATTGGCATTGGCGAATCGCGTTTGTTCGGCGCGAAACTGGAGGTCGGTAATAGGAAGTTCATAAGTGGGTCGCTTCATTAACCGCTTGTACGGCTGCTCTAAGCCCGAGTACAGGTCGTCGAGAAGAAGAATCGCAGGGCCACAATAAATATTTCTCAGCTTGGCAAAGCCTTGCGCATTTAGTCGACCTTCGTATCGTTGTCCGGCACTGTCATGGACAATGTATCGCAAGCCGCCGTACGCTTTTCCCACACCGAGTTCATCAACTAAACAAAAACTGGTCCAGTGGCCTAACCTTGCACAGGCTGGTTTGCTGTCGTTGAAAAAAGTTTGCTTCCATGCATCTTTATTCATGAGATTTCGTCCTTGTTAATTACATGACGGGTAGACGTCACAGATGCGGCCATCCGGCATTTTTATAGGTTTGAAGTGGGTCGTATCACCGGTGCAGTAAGCATCCATATCTTCAAAGCTCGTTCCTCTGCAACGTTTCCATCCACCGGGTACAGCTATCCAATTATCATCAAAAGCAGGCTGTTCCTCCGCCGACACCGTCAACACCACCCTGAGTGTTTTCCCCGGTAACTGGTCGCGTTGCGCAACACCACCTGGTCTCGCGTTTTGCAGTTGTCCGACATCATCCACCGAACGGCACTGCAGAATTTTCCTGATGCCATGAACAGGACCAACCGTGCGAAACCACCACTGACACATCCCTGATATCTGCTGAACCCCCGACTCCGGCATTCCAGGCGTATCCAGACGATCTCTGATGGAAATGCGGGCATAATCTCCTCCGATATCTGCAGTGCGCGTTCCCCACTTCGCCGTGAAGTCGAACTCGACATTGGCCAATACCAACGGACATCCGTCCACCCTTTCACTCAATGCAAGCTCATAACTCACCCGGCTCGCCAAAGGCTTGTAGTCAGAAAAAAATAATTTCCGCTCGGGCCGCTTGCCTCTTCGTTGCGGCAACATACAGGTCTCGCCCGTTGCGGGTCGGTAATTAGCCGCCGTCTTAAGTTTAAACTCCGCCGGCAAATCCACCTCCAACGTAAAGCTATCCGGCGCCCTCCCCGCACATCCCGTTAGCCACACCATCCCAACGCCAAGCAACACTTTTCCCATCCACCTACGCATTCCCAAGCCCTTCTGTGCACCACTGTTCCCGCACCCGCTCAAAATGCTGTGCAGGTGTCTCGCCCTCCAGCGGCTGCCAGCGAATGACACTGCTCCGGGTCGCCTCCTCCAGCCGGCGCACCACCAGAAATTCAAGTTGCTCAGGCGACCGCCATCGCCAGGTACGGGCCTGGTCCAGTACACCGGCCAACCAGATCCTGGGATCGTGAAATTCCACCAGGGCCGCCAGGTCTTCACTGTGTTCAGCCAGCAGGTAGCGCAGGATATTGGCCTGGAGAATGGCCGACGCCCGGGGATTGGGCACCTGCAACCAGGGCGCAGGATCGGGCACCGGGTAAGCACCCGGCGCGGGGTTGTCGTGGCTGCACCAACGTCCCTCATGCCAATAACACACGCTGGTCAGCGGGCCCAGGTAGACCGGCCATTGCTCTGCCGGAAGATACGCCAGGGCACGGGCCAGGGTGCGGTTGTCGTGAAAACGGTACAGGGCCTTTTCGCCTTCAGGCCCGACCAGCAGGCGCTCACGCCAATGTCGGACCACAATGGCCAGGTCATCGTTGGGCAAACTGCCCAACCACCCTCGATTGGTCTCGGGGCTTTGCAGAAGATCGATCAGCGCAGGCTCGCCTATCTGCTCCACCAGCAGGATAACCGGGCCCTTGCTCGCCAGTTCCGCTGCCGCGGTTTCAGCATAGAGCGGGCAATAGTGCGAGAGGTCGCGAGCCGCCATGAGCGACTGGCAGTGCTCGTTGCTGGCTTCGAGTATCAGGCACAGGTGACGCCCCGCCTGTTGCTGCTGCGCCATCCATTGATAAGGCTCGTGCTGCATCACGCGGCCCTCCCGGTGCTGGCGCATTGACCTTCGCGACAGCGCTCGCACAGGGGGCAAAAATCCGCATCCAGTTGGCCGGCCATGTCCGAGATGAGGCCCTGTACCAGCGAAATCTCAGGAGTGCCCGCAGCAGACAAAGGGTTGGCCGACCTTGCAACGGCTGGCGAACCACCGACAGTGATGGGCCGGCTGCTGAAAATCCCGCCAGCCTGAATCTGCAAATGCTCGCCGCCCGCCTTGAAACTCAACTGGGCGCCCGCATCGATGACAAGGCTGGCTCCTGCCTTCAGATGAATCTGTTGACCGGCTTGGATCACCATGACCTGGGCCACCTGGGTGTGGCTGTCGCCTTGCACGGTGAGGTGATCGCTTGCCTTGATCACAACGCTGCGCTCGCCCGTGATGTGGCGCTGCTCACCGCCCTCGAGACGAACCGTGCTCAAGCCTCGGATGACTTCACTGCGCTCACCGAGCACCTGCAAACGGCTGTCATGGCCCACGTGCTGCTCCAGGTCACGTTGGGCGCGCAGGTAGATCAGTTCCTCACCACGGCGGTCTTCCAGGTGCAGCTCGTTACTGCCCGCGCCACCCGGAACACTGCAACTGCGCAACACGCTGCGGGTCTTGTGCTGCGGCAAGGAAAAGGCCGGCATGTGCAGTGCATTGGGCAGGCAACCATTAATCACCGGCTGGTCCGGGTCTCCCTCAAGGAAGGTCACCAGCACCTCCATGCCCACCCGTGGAATCAGCATGGCGCCAAACCCGGAACCGGCCCAACCGGTTGCAACCCTCACCCAGCCGCTGCTTTTATCATCCGACCTGTCCAGCCGATCCCAATGAAACCGCACCTTCACGCGACCATACGCGTCGCAGTGCACCTCCTCGCCCGCAGGCCCCGTAACCGTCGCCGTCTGGCTGCCATTAATGGAGGCCTTGGGATGTTTGAGGGGTGGCCGATGCACCGCACGCCAAGGGGTCGCAGTGAAATGGTTGCTATACCTCACGAAGGTGTCCGTATCCCCTGCCGCTTGCTCCAGAACCTGGGGCTGATAGCCTTCGTGGCGCACCGAGGTGAGCAACCACAGGTCATTGCAGGTCGGGTCCGGATGATCTTGCAACTCAAGGAAATGACCACTGCGCAGCAGGGGCTGATCACTGCTACCCGACGCGCGCTGGCGCTCGGACTGATGCCGCTCCAGACTGCGACGCGTCAATTGCGCCCCCCGTGCACGACGGGTAAAACCTGCCGGGTAATGGTAGTCCTCAAGGGCTGTGTCCGGTGCATCGCCGGAGGCGTCCTGCAGCTGCAGCGACGGGTGTTCGAAGTCGTGATCACGGCGCACCGTTCGCCGAATGCGGGTTTCCAGGCGTGTATCGAAGCGCTGGACCCCGTTGGTTGCGGCCATCGGATCAAGCGTCGAGCAGTACCGCTGCATCGGCAGGCGCTGAAACACAGTCTGATCATCACCAAACACCAGGAAATGACCATCGGCACGATGACGGAAGTGGTAATGGATACCCTCTTCCTCGCACAGTCGCTGAATGAAGTGCAGGTCAGTTTCCCCATACTGCACGCAGAAGGGCCGCGGCGGATAAATCACCGGGCCGAGCTCGAAGGCATAGGCATCTGCGAGGATGCCGTGTTGTTCAAGCACGCTGGCGATAATCTGCGGCACGCTACGCTGCTGGAAAACCCGCTGGTCAAGGCGATGGGCCAGGCACGCCAGGCGCGGTGCGAGCGTGAGGTGGTAACGGGTGAACCGGGCCCCCGGGCCATTACGGCCGATGGCGTAGACCAACCCGTGCAGGCCTTGATCCGTTGTGCCCAGATCCAGATAGGCCGGCTGATGCAGCAACGCCTCCAGATCCAGGTCAGGGTTTTCGCTGGTGACTTGCACATCTATGAAATACGGCTGATCAAGACACTCACTGCCTTCGAAAGCGAGTACCTGCAAGTTGGCAGTGACGCCTGGAATCATTAATTTGAAACGTGACGAAACAAACGCGTCAACCATCCGTTGTTACCCGCCCTCAATAACCCGCTGATTAAAAGCTCTCCTCGTTGATTGCCGGAATGCTGGCCGAGAAAAAGCGCCTGAACGCTCTGAAGCTTAGCGATTTCAGGAAAAAAACGGCCCTTTGAAAATAAAACAGAAGATTCGTACGGCGAGAATGGAAGTGTCCTTTAAAAAATAAAAGACACATGCAAATAAACACATAATCAACAACAGAACTTTCTTACATCAGTACTTCTCAAGATAGATATCCGACAGGGAAAAAGCCGACACTTATTACAGTGTCAGTTGCCTATGCCTGTGGGTATGCAGTTCCGAAAAGACTGACGCTCGACAGTGTTCCATCCTCAACCTGCAAACGCACTGGCGCCGTGCCCCCCGGCATCACCACAGCCACTTCGCCGGCGCCAACCCAACCCGCCCGCCAAGCCGCGCAGGCCACTGCACTGGCGCTGGTACCAGAGGAAGCAGTGGGTCCCTCGCCGCGCTCGAATACCCGCGCGAGTACCTGATTGCCCGACGCACGGGCGGCCCATTGCAAATTGATCCCAGCGCTACAGGGACGACCACTGCCCGCAGGCGGCGCAAATGCAATTTGTTGCAAACACTCAAACAATGCCGGTTGATCCATGGCGTCATTGCCTGGCAATGCCGCTGCCTGCTCGATGAGCGTCACGCAATGGGGATTGCCTATTCGCACAAACTGGCTGCGTGTCCATTGCGGATCTATCGCCGACAGCGCGACAACGTGACTGAACCCGTCCTGCTGCGCGACAACGCTCTGAACCTCCTCGGCGCTGACGGCCGACGGACCGAAAGCCGGCTGTCCCAAGGCCAGCCAGAATCCCCTGACCTGCTTGTAAACCGCAGGCTCCACCTGAGTGACCACCGGTGACGCGGCATCCGCCTTATCGTGATGCACCCTCAACTGGCAACCCTCGGACATAAGGCCCTGATCGGTCAATGCCTGGGCAAAGATGGTTAACCCGTTGCCGCTGCGCTCGGCGAGGCTGCCGTCGGTATTGACGATCAGCACATCAAAGGGCGGCGCTGCCTGAAAGGGTCCCACCAGCAACCCATCGCAGCGATGGGCCTTGGCATCGGCTGCCGGTGAAACCGCACCCCACCCACATTCGGCAGCGATGGCCGACACGGTCCAGGCCTGTCGCGCCTTCGCGGCGAGGTCGGCGCTGTCTGGCAGTTCCACACCCCGGCGACGCAAGTACTCCGGGCTGACAACCCCATAGATATTGCCGCGCGCATCATAGAAACGCGTCACGCTGAAAACGGCCTGAGAAATCTCATCGATCTGCTCGTCGGTTAACTGAAAAGAAGGCAACAGCGTATTACAGAACACTCACCTGCATACAGTCGACAGCCTTTGCGTGGACGTATCTCCACTCAGCGCGCCGATCCCCGGGGAACACGGCTCGCCCGACGAGGCCTGATGTGCAAGGATGTCGCGCCGGACATCGTTCGTTAAACGCAACACCAAGGATTATTCATGACTGCCATCCCCACTTCCGCCCCCGTGGTTCCCGGGCGGCTGGAGCAAATGTCCACCCGTATCGCTTTTTTCATCGCCGGCTTCGGCATCGCGGCCTGGGCGCCGCTGGTGCCGTACGCCAAGGCACGCGCGCAACTCAACGAGGGCACGCTTGGCCTGTTGTTGTTGTGCCTGGGGGTGGGGTCGATTCTCGCGATGCCCGTGGCAGGGGTGCTGGCGTCGCGCTTTGGCTGCCGGCGCGTGTTGACCGCCGGCACGATCATGATCTGCCTGGCGCTGCCGATGCTGGCCACCGTGAGTTCGATTCCGCTGTTGATGGCGGGGTTGTTCCTGTTTGGCGCAGGCCTGGGTACCGTGGATTCGACCGTCAACCTGCAAGCGGTGATTGTTGAACGCGCCAGCGGGAAAACCATGATGTCGGGCTTCCACGGCTTGTTCAGCCTGGGCGGCATCGTGGGCGCGGCGGGGGTCTCCGGCCTGCTGGGGCTGGGCTTGTCGCCGCTGCAGGCAACCCTGGTAGTGATCGTCATCATGGTAGTGGCGCTGCTCAAGGCTGCGCCGC
This sequence comes from Pseudomonas sp. Wu6, assembly GCF_019891515.1. Taxonomy (NCBI): domain Bacteria; kingdom Pseudomonadati; phylum Pseudomonadota; class Gammaproteobacteria; order Pseudomonadales; family Pseudomonadaceae; genus Pseudomonas; species Pseudomonas sp. Wu6. Next base: position 107,682 of record NZ_JAFLXH010000017.1, read on the forward strand.
ATTTGCTGCCCTACGGCAGTGAAAGCTCTGGGCCGGCGTTTGCCATTCCCCATGGCGTGGTGCTGTTTATCGGCTGCTTGTGTTTCATCGTCTTCCTGGCCGAAGGCGCGGTACTGGACTGGAGCGCGGTGTTCCTGAGTGACGAGCGCGGGCTGGACCCAGCGTATGCCGGCCTGGGCTACGCGGCATTCGCCCTGACCATGACCGCCGGGCGCCTGACCGGTGACATTATTGTGCGGCGCCTGGGCGCCACCCGAGTGATCGTGGGCGGCGGCACGCTGGCAGCGGCGGGTGTGTTCCTGGCAACGCTCTCCCCTGCCTGGGAAATGGCGCTGCTCGGGTACGCGCTGGTGGGCGCCGGCTGCTCCAATATCGTCCCGGTGCTCTATACCGCTGTCGGCAAGCAGAGCGTGATGCCGGAACACATTGCCGTGCCCGCCATTACCACACTGGGGTACGCAGGCATTCTGGCGGGGCCGGCAGTGATCGGGTTCATTGCCCATGGCAGCAGCGTGGCAACCGCCTTCCTGCTGATCGGTGGGTTGCTGGTGGCGGTGGCAATCAGTGGGAGGATACTGCGGGTATAAACTCACAGGTATGAGCGGCTTGCTTCATGCAACCCGCTCATGCCTCTGCGGCGCCTTCAGTTGCCCTTTTCTTTCTTGTCGTTTTCCAACCATCGATCGATGCTGTAGTTCTTCAGCCAGCCATCATTGTTACGGCTTCCCGTGAGTTCGTAGCCATTGGCCTTATAGCTGTCCAGCGAGTCCAGCAAGCCGGGTCTTTCAACGATATTTTTGGCGAGATACACCAACTGTTCGCTGTATTTCTTCTTCGGGAAACCGTTGGCGGGGTCTCGCACAACGTTACCTTTACTGTCCAGTTCGTCAGGGTCTTTGCTCATTTCAACAAGCGTGTCTGTTTTTACAAATCGGTGCTTATCGAAGGGCCAGACGAAATCTTCCGATTTATCCCGCAGCTGGTCGAACATCCCCCTGAATGCGGTAACGACCTGGGCATTGGACTTACTATGGAACGGGTCCGCACTTTGAGTATTGGGGCTGGTGTTACCGGTGAGCCGTTCGGAAGCGTTGGCCAAGCTTTCAGGCGTGATTTTACCGCCATCCACCAGAATCGCTTCGTTGAGCCTGGGGCGATTGAGTATCTCCCTGGCCAACATGATGGTGCGTTCGGAGACGCTGCTTTTGTGCACATCCTCACCGGCAATTTTTTGCAGCCCACTCTGGGTCAGATGGCCATCTGTCTTGAACTTATCAAGCATGGGAAAGTTACTATTGAGGTCTGTCGCCAGCAGGTGGTCATCCGAGCTGGTATAGGGGTTTCCCACATTCGACATACCGCCATACAAGCCTTGCCCGTCGAAATGCCGACTGGCGCCATTGACCATCAAGCTGTTCGAGAAAAAACCTGAGTCCGTTGCCAGCGGCTGCTGAGTACCGATCGCCTTGTCGACGACGCTGAGTCGCGTGTAACCACCGCTGGCCGACGCAGGCTCCTGATTCGGTATGAAAGGTATTCCAGAGCCTGGATTAATCCCGTTCGTCATGTTCATTCCCACCCTATTAGATTCCATCAACTGAACCTGGAGTGCTCAGCCTTCGAACGCGCGTCGACTGTCAGCACCAGACAAGCATCGGATGTGTGGCAACCTAAAAATAATGGTTCCTATCAGCCCAGGGCATGCGCCGGGTAAAACTTGAGCGTTTGTAACCGACCAGGCTGGCCCGTCACGGCCGACGTGAAAATTTGCTCCACAGCGTTTCAAGCAATGACCACGCGGACCGGGGCGCCGGCCCGTCCTCCGCGGCTCGCGAGCCCCTGTCGAAGTCTTCGGTCGTAGGCGCCTTGAAACTGAACTTCGGCGAAGACGTAAGGTTGAGCCCCTTTGCCTGAGATTTGCCTGGGCTTGGTGCCGAAGTTGCCGGAGCAGGCAGGCTTGCAACAGCGTACTGGGAGTGAGACTGGCGAGGTTCAAATGATGTCGAATTCATAGGCCATTACCTGTTCCAGTAGACGAAGGCATCCAAGGGCAGGACCCATGGATGCTCTGTTCGTGGTAAATCCTTGCAAATGGTTCCCGCATCGCCGACAGGCGATAGCGCGGCCGGGCATCCACCAGCCGATGCAATGCAGTGGGGCCAGGTCTCAGCGCAGCAGCCGATACAGATCGTCTCGGGTGATCTTGCCGTCGCGCAGGAACCCGAAAACGTTGTCCATCGAGCCCTTGAGTTCCGAACGATTCATGATTTCCCTCGACAGTTGGGTGATGCTGTCGGTTGGCCCATGACCATAAAGCGGGCGCGAGGCGTACTTTGCAAACGTATTGACATCGATGGCGTTTCTGTCGGCGCTCCACCACGGCCCTTTCAACGCGTTGAAGTTATTCAAGACATTCTGGGCAAGTTGCTTGTCGTCCTGAAGCTTCAGTGGATTGGACGAAAGAATGAATTTACTGATGTCGTCCTTGGAGAGGGACTGATCCAAAGCACCGGTTCCGCTATTTCGATCCAGGGCTTGCGTCAGGCCCGGGCGCTTGAGCACCTCCCTGGCCAGCCTGATATTCGAATCGCGCTCCGGGTTACCGGTCAGGGGCCGACCTGCCAGGTTATTGAGATGCTCAGGCGTAACGGTCGGGGCGTACCAAGGTTTGAAGGCGTTGTATTTATCCAACAGCCCCTGAGCCAGTACCTCGTTGCTCTGCTTGCCGTAGTAAGGGTCCGGCAGCGTAGGATTGGGCCGTGGAGGTGGGCCTGGATTGAAGGCGGATTTCGAAGACTGCGTTGCGCTATCGAAAACCGGGCCGGACTGACTCGCCGATGGCTCGAAACTCGGGCCGGCCGCGCCTGCTGCCTTGGCCGCCGGGCTGGCCTGCGCGCCTGCAGAGGGCTGCGCGAAGTTGTCCGTTGATGGGGTGTACGCTTGATTGGATGCGGATACCGACATGTGGTGCTCCAGTTCTGATTTAGGGCGGTGCCTTGCTGCTGCAGCCGTGCCAGCGATCAATAAACCGTGGCGCAGGTCTGCACCAGCAGGCATTTGCTGTGTGGCAAAGCCATGGCATTGGGTTCCTAGACGTGTTGAAAACTTCTGAATGCGGGTAGGAAGGAGGTCGTGACAGATGAAGAGCGAACCGCGAAATGTTCCCCATCTGAATGGGCGACGCATACGCGGCGCTGTGAGGGAATGCCTGGGAAATCAGGGGCGATTCAACGTTCGATCGCTTTACTCACCCAAGACAAAACGCTGTTCAATCACATTTCTGGAGTCCAGCCCTACCTGTACGATAAATTCACCAGACTCGGCAACGTGACGCAACTGAGCATCATAGAACTTCAACGCTTCTTCGTTCAGCCAAAAATCAACGACTTTTCGCTCACCCGCCTTGAGCATGACTTTTTCAAACCCCTTCAGCTCTTTGACCGGTCGACTGACCGAAGCCACCACATCGCGCACGTATAACTGCACCACCGTTTCACCCGATCGTGTACCGGTATTGGTCAGCGCAACGCTGACTTTCAGTGGCTGACCGCGCGGCAATACGGTGCGCGACACCTGCAGATTCGACAGGTTGAAATCGGTGTAGCTCAAACCGTAACCAAAGGGAAAGAGCGGCCCCGCCTCTTCGTCGATATATTGCGTGGTGTACTTGTAGGGCGCAGCAGGGTTGTAGGGTCGCCCGGTGCTCAAGTGGTTGTAATACACCGGGACCTGGCCGACGGAGCGAGGAAAGCTCATCGGCAGCTTGCCCGCAGGGTTGTAGTCACCGAATAACACATCAGCCACGGCATTGCCGCCCTCGGTGCCGCTGTACCAGGTTTCCAGCAGCGCATCGGCTTGCTGGTGTTCGGTTGTGAGGTCCAACGGGCGACCATTCACCAGGACAATCACCAGGGGCTTGCCCAAGGCTTTCAGCTCCAGGAGCAGTTGTTTCTGGCTGTCGGGCAAGTCGATTCGCGCGCGACTGCTTCCCTCGTCATTGAAGCTCCAGGGCTCGCCCACCACCGCCACCGTGACGTCAGCCCGACGGGCAATCGCCACGGCTTCCTCCAGCAGCGCATCCGGTGCCCGCGCATCCCTGTTCAACGGCGTGTGGTAGCGCTGCATGCGGGCGATCAACCCGCTATCGTCGCTGACATTGGCGCCCCTGGCATAGAGCAGGGTTGCCTTGCCTGCCACGGCGCGGGCTATGCCGTCATGGATACTGACCACTCGTTGCGCGCCGCAATCACCGCAATAGCTGCCCAATAGGTCCCGCTGGCTTTTCGCCAGGGGCCCCACCACGGCGAGGGTGCCGTGCTTGCTCAGCGGCAGGGTGTGTCGAGCGTTTTTCAATAGCACGAAGGTTTTGCGCGCAATGTCGCGGGCGGCCTCACGTTGCAGTCGCGATTCGATCGGTGCCGGCGGCGCGCGCCGCAACTTGCGATACGGATCGTCGAATAAGCCCAGTGCATATTTCATCTCCAGGACTCGGCGTACCGAAGCGTCCAGGTCCTCCACCTTCACGGCACCCGACCTGACGGCTGCCGGCAGTTCGTCGACGTAGGCACTGTCGCATAACGCCATGTCAACACCGGAGCGCAAAGCCAGCCCTGCAGCCTCCGCCGGCCGGGCCGCCACTCCGTGGTCGACCAATTGGCCAATCGCGGCGCAGTCGCCCAGCGTCACGCCTTCAAACCCCCACTCTTGACGCAGTACCTGCTTGATCAGCCAGGGGTTGGCCATCGCCGGGACGCCCCCTACGGCATTGAAAGCAATCATCACCCCGCCCGCGCCCGCCTCCACGGCGGCGCGATAGGGCGCGAAATAATACTGGTACATGCTGGCCGTGCTCATCTCGACACTGTTGTAATCCCGACCGCCCTCCACCGCACCATAGAGGGCGAAATGCTTGACGACCGACATCACGCTGTCGGCGCCGCGAAGGTCCGTGCCCTGATAGCTTTTCACCAGGGTTTCGGCGATGCGCGAGGCCAGGAAAGGGTCTTCGCCATAGCCCTCTGAAACCCTGCCCCACCGAGGGTCACGGGCGATGTCCACCGCAGGGCTGAACGTCAGATTGATGCCTGCTGCGCTGGCCTCCCGGGCACTGACTTTCCCCACGGTAGCGATCGCCGACATATCCCAACTCGCGGCAAGCCCCAGGCTTACCGGAAAGATCGTGTGCAGGCCATGCACGACGTCCTGCACGACGAACAACGGTATCTTCAGGCGGCTGCGCTCCACCGCCTGGCGCTGCAACGCCACGCCCACCTGCCAGGATGGCATGCCACCCAGCCCGCTGGCCGAGCCATTGGCGATCAGTTCAAGTGTCTCGGGCGCCGCTTTATCCGCATCGACACCGACGATATTCAGTTGGCCAGCTTTCTCTTCCAGCGTCATGTGCGCCAGCAGTTGATCGATGAAAACCTCTTTTCCAGCGCTGGCCTGCGCGGTCGCCAGCAGGCAACAAGAGCCTGCCAGCACCCCTACCCACCACCTTGTGTCCATGGTATCCGTCCCAGGGCAATCCAACACTCGTAGTGTTCAGCTGAGGATGGAGAGGCGTCTACTGTCAGAAATCACAGTTCCATTGGTTGTTCCCCGTCGTCCCGCGCAGTGGCATGCTGAACTTCCATTGCCCCGCATCAGTCAGCACAAAGGACTCTCATTAAACAGCGGGTGGGTGATGCAGATTTCCTTGCAGCAACAAGTGGCGCTGGTCACCGGCGCCAGTTCCGGTATCGGTGAAGGCGCCGCCAAGGCGCTGGCCGAAGCCGGAGCAGCCGTGGTGCTTAACTACAATTCCCAGGCGGCACCGGCCGAGGCGCTGGCGGCGCAGATCAATGCCAACGGCGGCCGAGCCATTGCTCTTGCTGGCGATGTGTCGAAAGAAGCCGACGTCGAACGCCTGTTCGCCCAGACCCTCGACGCCTTCGGCCATCTGGATATTCTCGTCGCCAACTCAGGCCTGCAAAAAGACGCCAACCTGGTCGACATGAGCCTTGAGGACTGGAACACCGTGATCGGCGTCAACCTCACCGGCCAATTTCTCTGCGCGCGCGCCGCCGTGCGGATTTTCAACCGCCAGGGCGTGCGTGAGGGCGTGTCCCGCGCCGCCGGCAAGATCATCCACATGAGCTCGGTGCACCAGTTGATTCCCTGGGCCGGGCACGTGAATTACGCAGCGTCCAAGGGCGGTGTGGAGATGCTGATGCGCACCCTCGCCCAGGAAGTCAGCGAGCAGCGCATTCGCATCAACGGGATTGCGCCGGGGGCGATTCGCACGGCGATCAACCGTGCAGCCACTGAAGGCGCCGCCGAACAGGAGCTGCTCAAGTTGATTCCCTATGGCCGCGTCGGCGATGTGCAAGATGTGGCGAATGCGGTGGTGTGGCTGGCCAGCGACGCGTCCGATTACGTGGTCGGCAGCACGCTGTTCATCGATGGCGGCATGAGCCTTTATCCGGAGTTTCGTGGCAATGGTTGATTTGAAAAACGAACCACAAAGTGCCATCGATGCCCACGGCATCATCGGCGACATGCGCAGCGCAGCCTTGGTGAATGACCGGGGCAGTATCGATTTTTTCTGCTGGCCGGAATTCGACAGCCCGTCGATCTTCTGCGCGTTGCTCGACAGCCCTGAAGCCGGCACCTTCCAGCTCACCCCTGACCTGCCCAATGCACGCCGCGAGCAGATCTACCTGCCCGACACCAATGTGCTGCAAACCCGTTGGCTGAGCGATGCGGCGGTGGTGGAAATCACCGATTTGCTGGCGGTCACCGAAGAGGTCGATGATCTGCCATTATTGATCCGCCGCGTGCGGGTGGTCAGCGGCACGGCGACCTTTCATCTGCGCTGCGCCGTGCGCCATGACTATGCCCGCGCCAAGACCCACGCCAAGGCGGTCGATCAAGGCGTGTTGTTCAACGCAGACGGTCAGCCCGGACTGCGGCTGGCGGGCAGTCACCCATTGACCCTCGATGATCATGTGGCCACGGCCAGCTTCACCCTGGCCCAGGACGAGAGCGCTGAATTCGTCCTCGGCGGCCAGGACGATCCCCGCGTGACGAACGCCTGCACCGACCTCTACCTGGAACGCACTTTGAAGTTCTGGCGCAGTTGGATCAGTCAATCGAACTACCGCGGACGCTGGCGTGAAATGGTCAACCGCTCGGCCCTCGCGCTGAAATTGCTGACCTCGCGCAAACACGGCGCAATCATCGCCGCCGCGACCTTCGGCCTGCCCGAGACGCCCGGCGGCGAGCGCAATTGGGACTACCGCTATACCTGGATCCGCGACGCTTCGTTTACCGTCTACGCGTTCATGCGCCTGGGTTTTGTCGAGGAAGCCAACGCCTACATGCGTTGGCTCAAGGGGCGGGTCAGCGACTGCTGCGGCCAGCCGACCAAGATCAACATCCTGTACGGCATCGATGGCCGCCAGGAGTTGCCGGAAACCACCCTGGATCACCTCAGCGGCCATGGTGGCGCGCAGCCGGTGCGCGTGGGCAATGAAGCGTTCGACCAGGTGCAACTGGATATCTACGGCGAACTGATGGACGCGGTGTACCTGGTCAATAAATACGGCGAGGCCATCTCCCACGAAGGCTGGAAGCACACCGTTGAAGTGGTCGATCAAGTCTGCGAAATCTGGAATCAGCAAGACGTCGGCATCTGGGAAATGCGCGGCGAGCAGCATCACTTCCTGCACTCGCGCCTGATGTGCTGGGTGGCCGTGGACCGCGCGATCCGCCTGGCCTCCAAGCGCTCGTTACCGGCACCCTTCGCGCGTTGGGACCAGACCCGCCAGGCGATCTATGCCGATATCTGGAGCAACTTCTGGAACGAAGAACGTGGGCATTTCGTGCAACACATCGGCAGTACCGCCCTCGACGGTTCGATGCTGTTGATGCCGCTGGTGCGCTTTGTTGCCGCCACCGATCCACGCTGGCTGTCGACCCTGGAGGCGATCCAGAAAAGCCTGGTGCGCGATGGCATGGTCTATCGTTACCGCAACGACGACAGCCAGATCGATGGGTTGCAAGGCACTGAAGGCGCGTTTGCCGCGTGTTCGTTCTGGTACGTCGAATGCCTGGCCCGCGCCGGCCAGGTGGAAAAGGCCCATCTGGAGTTCGAGCAACTGCTGCGCTACGCCAACCCGCTCGGGCTTTACGCTGAAGAGTTCGACAGCCAGGCCCGGCACCTGGGGAACACGCCGCAGGCATTGAGCCATTTGGCGCTGATCAGTGCGGCGACGTTTCTGGACCGTAAACTCAGTGGTGCGAAAACGGTATGGCAACCCTGATTCTCCCCCTGCTTAGGAGCCGATCATGACCACCCTCGCCCCGTTGCTCTACGTGCGCACGTCCATGCTCGATGTTGCCTATGAAACCCACGGCCCGCTCGACGGTGAGCCGGTGATCCTGCTGCACGGTTTCCCCTACGACCCTCGCGGCTACGACGAGATCGCGCCGGGCCTGGCCGAACAGGGTTACCGCGTGTTGGTGCCCTACCTGCGCGGTTATGGCCCGACGCGGTTTATCAACGAACAGGTCATGCGTTCCGGTCAGCAGGCGGCGCTGGGCAAGGACTTGCTGGACTTCATGGATGCGCTGTCCATCCCCTGCGCCACCCTGGCCGGTTATGACTGGGGCGGGCGTGCCGCGTGTATCGTCGCGGCGCTGTGGCCGATTCGGGTTCGCGGGTTGGTGACCGGCGATGGCTACAACATCCAGGACATCGCCCAGTCACTCAAGCCGCGAGCACCAGAGACAGAACATCGCTTGTGGTACCAGTATTACTTTCACACCCAGCGCGGCGTGGATGGTCTGACCGCCAACCGGCGGGAACTGTGCGAGCTGTTGTGGTCGTTGTGGTCGCCGTCCTGGACGCGCGGGCCGAGCCTGTACGGGCAGACCGCGCCATCGTTCGACAACCCGGACTTTGTCGAGGTGGTGATCCATTCCTACCGCCATCGCTTCCAGTACGCGCCGGGCAACCCGGCGCTGGCGTTCATCGAGCAGGCACTGGCGCAACAACCGCCGATTTCGGTGCCGAGCATTTCCCTGTGCGGTGCCGATGACGGCGTGGGGCCGCCACCGGCAGAGGACGACGATATCGAGCATTTCAGCGGTTTTTATCGACGGCACGTGTTGCCCGGCGTGGGCCACAATATTCCTCAGGAAGCGCCACAGGCCACCCTGGCAGCGCTGCTGGAATTGCTACAGCGGTGAAAATCGCTCGCGGTAGGCCTGGGGCGTCACCGACAGGGCCCGCAGGAAACTGCGCCGCAGGGTCTCTTCACAGCCGAACCCGCACTGCACGGCGATGCGCTTGATCGAGGTGCTGCTGTCGGCCAATTGCCGGCGCGCACTTTCAACACGCAGCAGCTCCACCGCCCGCGCCGGGGTCTGGCCGGTTTCGGCGCGGTAGTGGCGCACAAAGCTGCGCTCGCTCATGCCGGCCTGGGCGGCCAGGGTGGAAATACTCAAATCCAGCGTGAGATTTTCGCCGATCCAGGCGTGCAACTCGGCAAAGCGGCTGTCGCGCTGTTGCAGGGATAACGTCACGCTGAATTGCGACTGCCCGCCGGGACGTTTGAGGAACACCACCAGGTGCCGCGCCACTTCCAGGGCGACCGCGCGCCCCAGGTCCTCCTCCACCAGGGCCAGGCACAGATCGATACCGGCGGTCACGCCGGCCGAGGTCCACAGCGCGCCTTGCCGGATAAAAATTGGATTGGACTCCACCGTCAGCGCGGGAAACTTGCGCGCCAGTTCTTCACAGCGCGTCCAGTGAGTGGCCACGCGGCAACCGTCGAGCAAGCCACTGGCGGCCAGCAGAAAAGCGCCGGTGCAGACCGAGGCCATGCGCCGGGTGTGCCGCGACTTTTCCCGCACCCAGTGCACCAGCGCCGGGTCTTCGGCGGCGCCGTACACGCCCCAGCCGCCGGCGATCACCAGCGTGTCGCACGCCTGATCGACGGCGGGCAGCGGATCGGCCAGCAGCGCCAGGCCCGCAGACGTCACCACCGGTTTGGCCTGGTCAGCGATCACATTTACCGCATAGGGCAACGGCAGACCGCGCTGGCGGGCCAGGTCATTGGCCGACGCAAACACCTGCAAAGGCCCGGTGACGTCGAGTACCTGGGCATTATCGAAAGCGAGGACATGAATAACTCTGGGCATAGTTTGGCGAGATCTGTGGGCTTAATGGCGTATGCGCCAAAGCCTAGGCCTCTACAGTGAAGTCGTCCACCCTCTTTATCGGAGCGTCATCCATGACCTTGCACATCGGCTTTCTGCTATTTCCCGGCATCCAGCAACTGGACCTGACCGGCCCCTACGACGTGCTCGGCTCACTGCCGGACGTGAAGCTGCATTTGGTGTGGCAGGACCTGGCACCGGTCACCTCCAGCACCGGCCTGGTGTTTACGCCGACCATGACCTACGCCGACTGCCCGAAACTCGACGTACTGTGCGTGCCCGGCGGCTCGGGTGTGGGCGCACTGATGGAAGACCCCGGCACCCTGGACTTCCTCAAGGCCCAGGCACAAACCGTGCGCTATATAACCTCGGTGTGCACCGGCTCGCTGGTACTGGGCGCGGCGGGTTTGCTGCGCGGCCGCAAGGCCACCACCCACTGGGCCTACCACGACCTGCTTGCGCCACTGGGCGCCATCCCCGTGCAAGCGCGCGTGGTGCGTGACGGCAACCTGTTTACCGGGGGCGGAATCACCGCCGGCATCGACTTTGCGCTGACCCTGGCGGCGGAGTTGTACAGCGAAGCGGCGGCGCAACTGGTGCAATTGCAAATCGAATACGCACCGGCCCCACCGTTCGACTCGGGCCGCCCGGATACAGCGCCCACGCACGTACTGGAAGAAGCCAACAAGCGCACGGCAGAATCGCGCAGAGTGCGTGCAGAGATTGTCGCGCGGGCGGCCGCGCGCCTGGGTTGAGCTGGCAGCTGAGTTCCCACTGGCCCATGAAGGACCCAATGTGAGAGAGGGCTTGCCCCCGGGCGGTGGGTCAGCTGAGACATCCGCTGCTGACACCCCGTCATCGGGGGCAAGCCCCCTCCCACAGTGTCCGCGTTTCAATGCCTGGATTCGGCGGCGGTGGTTGAGATGCATGGCTGACGGCGCTCAATGGTGGCGACGGCAGCGCCGTGAAATGTGGGAGGGGGCTTGCCCCCGATGGTGGTGGGTCAGTTGATACATCCACTGCTGACACTCAGTCATCGGGGGCAAGCCCCCTCCCACAGTGTCCGCGTTTCAATGCCTGGATTCGGCGGCGGTGGTTGAGATGCATGGCTGACGGCGCTCAATGGTGGCGACGGCAGCGCCGTGAAATGTGGGAGGGGGCTTGCCCCCGATGGTGGTGGGTCAGTTGATACATCCACTGCTGACACTCAGTCATCGGGGGCAAGCCCCCTCCCACAGTGTCCGCGTTTCAATGCCTGGATTCGGCGGCGGTGGTTGAGATGCATGGCTGACGGCGCTCAATGGTGGCGACGGCAGCGCCGTGAAATGTGGGAGGGGGCTTGCCCCCGATGGTGGTGGGTCAGTTGATACATCCACTGCTGACACTCAGTCATCGGGGGCAAGCCCCCTCCCACAGTGTCCGCGTTTCAATGCCTGGATTCGGCGGCGGTGGTTGAGATGCATGGCTGACGGCGCTCAATGGTGGCGACGGCAGCGCCG
>NZ_JAFLXH010000018.1:0-118629 GCF_019891515.1 Pseudomonas sp. Wu6
TCCCTGGCCCAGTGCGGCTAACCCGGCGTCCTGCCGGGTTACCCACGGATTCAAGCCTGCGTTCGGCCAGCGTGGTTTAACGGGGCGCCTGAGATCAAAAGCAGATCAAGAGCGGCTCGCTTCGCATCGTGGTTACGGTGGGTGCTACGGAGTTGTGTAGATACCTATGGCTATCGGGAGCAAGCCCCCTCCCACAGGAGAACGCATTCCAAATGTGGGAGGGGGCTTGCCCCCGATGATCTTAAGGGCCCTGCTGATCCACCTGATACACCACCGGCTTTTCATCCTCCACCAGCGCCGTCACACTATGCGCGGCATACCCGTCTTTTTGCGCGTCCGAAAAATTCGCCACCAACCGCGTCCCATCGGCGAACGTCGTTTGCTGGAGCAGTTTGTCCGCCGTCAGCCAGCGAAAATCAGTCATCGCCCGCGTCGCCAACCGCTCATGCAGCGGGCGGAAAAACCGGTCCTGGCGCTCAATCACCGGCAGCCGTTCCTTGAGCGTTGCTGCACTTAAGTGATACAGCGGCGGCACGTTGTAGAGCAGTTGGGCCAGCTCATTCTCCGCCTGCACATTGCTTAACTTCAGGCTGTCGAACAACCAGTGATGGGTGGTAATCACCGAGCCGTGGAACACCGCCTGATACAGCGGCAGGCGCATCGTCGGATCGAAATACACCGTGCGCAGCGGCGCTTTCAAGGGCACCCGCTTGAAGAACACGGCCGGTTGCTCCGGCGGGTACCACTTGCCGACGTAGTTGGGTGACTGCAGGTCCTGGGTCATCTCCCGGTCACCCCAGCCGATCACCGGTGTTTGCATGCCATGGGCAAACAGGATGCCCTGGGCGGTGATGGCGTTGCCGTCTTCGGAGCCTGTGGGCAGTTTGAGCGAGGTGTTGATCCAGCGCGACGCGTCGATATTGGCCTGGGCATTTTGCGCCTGGGTCATCGGCGCACCGTCGCGGTAACTGTCATACAGCATGCTGGTGGCGTAGGCATCGAGGAACCAGGCGTTGTAGCCCGCCGCGCCCTGCACCGCCTTTACCCGTGCCTCCAGCAAAGGCCGCACACAGCGCGGATCGGTGTAGTGACCGGACTGCTGGAAGCCGGTTTTCAACGTGCCGTCTTTCAACATGATTGCGCAGTCGCGGTAGGCCTTGCCGCCCAGATGGGCCGTGGTCCAGTCGGGATTTTCCGTAGCCGAAAGCGCCGTTCCATAGGAATCATAGGGGGCGACCAGGTAACCGGCATCCACCCCCGCGCGAATCGCTTCGGGATGCCACAGGCCGCCTTCCCAGCCTTCGCCGAGTGTCAGCATCAAGCGCTTGAGCCCAGCGTCGCGCAAGGCCTGGATGCTCGAATTGCCCCAGGTTTCGGGGCGATCAGCCAACGCGCCGGCGAAATCCACGGCCAGTTCGCGACGCAACTCGCCGTAGCGAGCGGCAAGGCGATTCATGTCGGGTTCCGCCACCTGCCAAGCCTGCCGGGCCTTCTTGTTGATAGCCCCATTGAAGCCGCGCAACAGCACGGTTTGCTCGTAGCGATTCAACGCGCCTGCCTGCGCGAGCACCTGTGCGGATTCCTTGCCCATCAGCTCACTGAGCTCGTGCGTGCGCAGGCGTTTGATCAACGCGGGCCAATCACGTACATCATCGAGCGTGAGCAAGTCGTTGCCCCACAGGTAAACGTGACTGGCGCCGAGCAATTTTACCGCCTCGGGGGTTTGCCGCAGCTTGTCCGCCAGTGACTCGTAACGGCCCTGCTCGACCAGCCACTGACGATAACGCCTGGCGCCGGCCAACGGGTCGGCCTCGCCCAGATGCAAGCGCAGGGTCATCGGTGTCGAAGGCTCGAGCGAGGTAAATTCATGGGACACGGACAGCGCCATACCCTGGCCGTCCGCCTGCCATTCGAGGCGATTGTTATAGGGGTTGGTCAGCAGCCAGTTGAACGTGAAGCGCCCATGATCCACGCCCCATAACGGCAGGCTGAGGTCCTGGGTGGTACTGAACTCGCCCCACCCGATCAGGAAATCTTTCCACACGGCATTAGCGGCAGGCACGTAATGCCCCTCGGCCAACGGCCAGATCAGCCCCTGGCCCATGGCGCTGGCCGGCTGGCGCAGCAGGCCCAGCTTACCCGCTGCACGGGCAGTGATCGTCAGGGACAATTCGCGCTGTTCAAGCCGGGCCGTCAGGCGATACGCGCCGTTGTCCCACTGCCAGGAGACCTGTTCGGCATCGGCTTGCAGCGCGTTGACCGCATGGGCGGCGACACCGCTGGACGCTTGTACCGAAGCCTCGCCCGCGGGGGTGACGCGCAACGCCAGGGTGGCGGGATCGAGTTCGATACGCCACTGGGTATTTTCCAGCACGTTGGTGGCGAAGGTCGGCGGCGCAAGCACAAGCGCGCAGAGTAAAAGGAGTGGACGCAGGCACTGCATGGGAATCGACCTGGATAAGAAGAAGGCCGAAAGAGTAGAACAAGCTCAGGCTCGCCGGGGCGGCAAGCGGCGGTTTCGGAAGCTTCCCACAGCCTGACAAGATGCAGATCCAAATGTAGGAGGGGGCAAGCCCCCTCCTACATTTTTTTAACCGCGTTGTTCCTGAGATTCCTGCTTGGGTTCGCGGATTTTGTACCAGGCCACATACAGGGCCGGCAGGAACAACAGCGTCAGCAACGTGGCGATGATAATCCCGCCAATCATCGCGTAGGCCATCGGCCCCCAGAACACTTCCCGGGCAATCGGAATCATGCCCAGGCTGGCGGCCGCAGCCGTGAGCAGGATTGGCCGGCGCCGATGCTCGGTGGCTTCCACCACCGCATCCCACGGCGTGTAACCGGCCACTTCGTACTCATGAATCTGCGTCACCAGAATCACCGAGTTGCGGATGATGATGCCGATCAGCGCCAGGATGCCCAGGATCGCCACGAAGCCCATGGGCGTGCCCGTGGGAATCAGCGCCAGCACCACGCCGATCAAACCCAGCGGGGCGACACTGGCCACCAGGAACATCTTCTGCACGCTGTGCAACTGGATCATCAGGAAGGTCGCCATCAGGAACAGCATCAACGGCACCACGCTGGCGATCGGGCCCTGGGCCTTGCCGCTTTCTTCCACGGTACCGCCGGTGGCGACTTTGTAGCCCACCGGCAAACCGTCGCTGAACTTCTGGATAGTCGGCGCCAGTTGCTTGACCAGGTCGGTCGGCTGCATCTCGTCACGCACTGCGGCCTTGATGGTAATCGTCGGCTTGCGGTCGCGACGCCACACCAGCGGTTGCTCCAGTTCGTAGCGCACCGTGGCGAAGGCCAGCAACGGAATCGAGGTGCCGTTGGGTGTGACGATCTGCAGGTTCTGCAGGGTTTCCGGCGTACCACGCTCGGCGTCTTCAGCACGGCCGACCACATTGATCAGGTAAATATCGTCATGCACCTGGGTGACCGACGCGCCGCTGACCACGCTGTTCATCAATTGCGCGACGTCTTCGGACGACAACCCCAATTGCCGCGCCTTGTCCTGGGCGATGTCGATGCGCAAGACTTTGCCCGGCTCGTTCCAGTCGTAGATGATTTCGCCCAAGTGGGTGTTCTGGTCGAGCAAGGTCGCCAGTTCGATGGCGTGCTTGCGCACCTGGTCGGTGTCCTTGCCGGACACGCGGTACTGGATCGGCCGGCCCACCGGCGGGCCCATTTCCAGCGGCTGCACGAAGCTGCCGATACCGACGAAATCATCGCGCAGGCGCTTCTGCAGACGCGTAATCAACTCGCCGCGTTCTTCCAGGCCTTTGCTGACGATCACCAACTGCGCGTAGTAGGGGTTCTCCAACTGCTGGTCCAGCGGCAGGTAGAAACGGATCGCGCCTTGGCCGATGTAGGTGCTCCAGCGCGCGATGTCCGGGTCGTCCTTGATGATGGCTTCGAGGCGGTCGACCGCCTTGCGCGTCTCGTTGATCGAGGCGTTCTGCGGCAGGTTCAAGTCAACCAGGATTTCCGGGCGATCCGACGACGGGAAGAACTGGTTCTGCACGAACTGCATGGAAAACACCGAGGCCACGAACAGCGCCACGGTGATGCCGATGGCCCACCAGCGGTTGCGCATGGCCCAGAGCATGCCGCCATTGAAGGCGCGGCCGATGCGCCCCGGCTCGGCGTCGTGCGGCTTCACCTTGGCGCTGAGGATATGCACGCCGATCACCGGCGCAAACAGCACTGCCACGACCCACGACACCAGCATGGCCACGGCGATCACCGCGAACAGCGTAAAGGTGTACTCGCCCGCCGAGCTGGCGTTAAGACCAATCGGCACAAAACCGGCCACGGTCACCAGCGTGCCGGTAAGCATCGGAAACGCCGTGGAGGTATAGGCGTAGGTCGCGGCCTGCTCCTTGGTTTCGCCTTTTTCCAGGCGTGTGATCATCATCTCCACGGTGATCATCGCATCGTCCACCAGCAGGCCGAGGGCGATGATCAAGGCGCCCAACGACACCCGCTGCATGGTGATGCCGCTGTATTCCATGAACACGAACACCAACGCCAGCACCAGCGGAATCGAGCACGCCACCACCAGCCCGGCGCGCATGCCCAGGCTGATAAAGCTCACCACCAGTACGATGATCACCGCTTCGAACAGCGCACTGGTAAAGCCGCCGACGGCCTCTTCCACCACTTCGGCCTGATCCGACACCTTGTGCACGCCGACGCCCACCGGCAGGTCGGCGGTCAGCTCATCCATGCGCCCGTGCAGCGCCTTGCCGAACGACTGGATATTGCCGCCCTTCTGCATCGCAATCGCCAGGCCGATCGCCGGCTTGCCGTTGAAACGGAACATCGGCCGTGCCGGGTCGACGTAGCCACGGCTGATCTCGGCAATGTCGGCCAGGCGATAGAAGCGGTCATTGAGGCGCAGGTTGACGTTGGCCAGGTCCTTCTCCGAGGCGAACTGCCCGGAGGTGCGCACTGAAATCCGCTCCGGCCCGGCCTCGATCACCCCGGCGGGCGTGACCGCGTTCTGCGACTGCAGGCTTTGCACCACCTGGCGCTGATCGATGCCCAGCGCGGCCAGTTTGCGCGTGGAAAAATTCAGGTAAATCACTTCGTCCTGCTGGCCGATCATCTCGACCTTGCCCAGCCCCGGCACCGAGCGGATCTCGGCGCGCACCTGCTCCACGTAATCGCGCAGCTGGCGCATCGACAGGCCGTCGCCGGTAAAGGCGTATACCGAACCGAACACATCACCGAACTCGTCGTTGAAGGACGGCCCCTGCAAGCCTTGGGGGAAGGTGCCGCGAATATCGTCGATCTTCTTGCGAACCTGGTACCAGATCTCCGGGATGGCCTTGGCGCTGGTGGTGTCCTTAAGGAACACGAACACCGTGGACTCGCCCGGCCGGGTGTAGCTCTTCACGTAGTCGAGGGAGTCGAGTTCTTCGAGCTTTTTCTCGATGCGGTCAGTGACCTGCTTGAGGGTTTCTTCCTGGGTCGCGCCCGGCCAGCGGGTCTGGATCACCATGGTCTTGATGGTGAACGAGGGGTCTTCCTCGCGCCCCAGGTTCATGTACGAAAACACGCCCATCAAAAGCGCGACGAACATCAGGTACCACACGAAGGACTGATGCTTGAGGGCCCAGTCGGATAAGTTGAAGCTCCCTTTCATCGCGGGCTGTCCTCGTCGATTTTGACTTTTTGCCCGGGTTTCAGGCTGTTCACACCGGCGGTGACAATGCGTTCACCGGGTTTGACGCTGCCGTTGAGCACGGCGCTGTCGGCATCCCGGCTGACGACCGTGACGTCACGCGGCTGCACCGTCTGGCTCTGGGTGTCGAGCAGCCAGATGCGGGTCTTGCCGTCGACGTCCTGCAGAGCGCTCAGGGGCAGTTCGATACGCGGCGCGATGGCGCTGCTCAAGGTGACGCTGATGGCGGTACCCAGGCGGAACGCGGCGGGCGTTTCGGTCAGGCTCAGGCGTGCGCGACGGGTACGCGTGGCGCTTTGGGCCTGAGGCTCGATCTCGCGCACGATGGCGGTGGTCTGCACGCTCGGGTCCAGTTGCCCGGCGACGAGGAACACCACATCTGCGGGCAAGCGTTCGGCCAGCCCGGCGGGCAGGTCGATCACCGCTTCCTTGACGTCCGGGCGCGCAAGCGTCACCACTTGCTGACCGGCGCTGACCACCTGGCCGGCCTCGGCATTCCAGGCGGTGACGATGCCGGCGTGGTCGGTGCGCAGTTCGGCGTAGTTGAGCTGGTCCTTGGCCTGGTTGACCGATGCGCGCGCCTGATCGAGGGTGGCCTGGGTGGTTTTCAGGTCAGTCTGGGCCACGTCGAGCTGGGCCTGGGCACCGACGCCACGGTTGAACAGTTCCTGCTGGCGGCGGGCATTGGCCTGGGCATTGATGAACTGCGCCTGTACGCGCGCCAGGTCGCCCTGGGCGGCGCGCAATTGGTTCTGCTGGTCGGTGGGGTCGAGCACTGCAAGCAGGGCGCCCTTCTCCACCTCAGCGCCCACGTCCACGGCGCGACGCGCAATACGCCCGGGGACACGGAAACCCAGGTTACTTTCGTAGCGCGCCTGAATGGTGCCGGCAAAGCGACCGAGGTTTTCCTGGTCTTCGGCCTTCACCTCCATGGACAACACCGGACGCACCGGTTCGGGCGGCGCTTCTTCTTTGGAGCAGGCCATCAGCAACAGGCTGGCGGCGACAATTACCGTCAGTTGCCTCATGGCTGGGCTCCTTGCTGGGCGATTTCAACCGGCATGCCGGGGTGCAGCAATTGCCCACCGGCCACCACGACTCTTTCGCCGCCTTTGAGGCCATCGCCGATGATCACTTTGCCGGTGAGGTAACGCGCCACCGTGACTTTATGCAATTGCGCCTTGCCGTCACCGTCCACCAGCCACACGGCGGGTTCACTGAGGTCCTTGGTCAAGGCCGACCACGGCAACTCGATGCTGGCCCTGGCCGGGCCATTGGCGGTGGCGCTGACCACCGAGCCCAACTCCATGCCAGTGGGCAGGCTTTGCAGGGCGATTTTCACCTGCACGGTGCCGGTATTGGCGGCCACGGCCGGGGTGACTTCGCGGACCTTGCCCACGGCCTTGATACTCGGGTTGTCCAGCAGACTGACGGTAATCGGCGCATCCGACGGTGGTTCCACCAGCAAGGACTCATAGACGTTGAACACCGCATCACGCTCGCCATCTCGGGCCAGGCTGAAGATCGGCATGGTGGCCTGGACCACCTGGCCGACTTCGGCCTGGCGCGCGGTGATGATGCCCGGCGCGTCGGCGATCAGCGCGGTATAGCCGAGTTGCTCACGGGCGTTGGCCAACTGGGCCTGGGCGGCGGCCAGGGCGCTCTGGCTGCCGCGCAGCGCGGCCTGGGCGGAATCGTATTCGCTGCGGCTGGTGTAGCCCTTGGGCAAGAGTTTTTCCTGGCGCACGAAGGCAGCGGCAGTCTGCTTGACCCGCGCCTGCTCGGCCACGACCTGGGCCTGGGCGGAGTCGACGTTGGTCTGCAGGTCCTTGGGATCGAGTTTGGCCAGCACCTGCCTGGCCGTCACCCGGTCGCCCACATCGACCATGCGCTGGATGATCTTGCCACCCACGCGAAAGGACAAATCGGTTTGCACCCGCGCCTGGATATCGCCGGTCAGCGTGACCGCCGCAGCGAAATCCGCAGGCTGCACGGTTTGCACGAACACCCGGGAATGGGCTTTGGGCTCGGTCTTTTCCTCACCACAACCGCCAAGCAGCGTCAGTAAGCCAAATCCGAGTAAAAATGCCGAAATGCGACCGCCCATGCAGGCTCCTTTTGCGTGATGCCGACTTGCCAGTGTCTATGCGACTGTGAGCTTAGTTCAGGGTTCCTTATGTGCATGGAGGATCCCATACTCCAATGGAGGCCGCCATCGGGGGCAAGCCCCCTCCCACACTGAATTGGGTTCACAGGTTCTGGCGTGTGAATACAGTCAAATGTGGGAGGGGGCTTGCCCCCGATAGCCATAGGTATCTACACAACTCTGTAGCGCTCAACCGTAACCACGATGCGAAGCGAGTCGCTCTTGATCTGCTTTTGATTTCAGGCGCCCCGTTAAACCACGCTGGCCGAACGCAGGCTTGAATCCGTGGGTAACCCGGCAGGACGCCGGGTTAGCCGCACTGGGCCATGGATGGCCCATTGCGGCGGCCCACGGATTCAAGCCGGAGAGAGGGCACACCGAGCCCAGGCGAGGTGCCGAGTGGTGGGGCAAGAGCGTTTTGCTTACTTTTGCGCTTTTCAAAAGTGAGCCGCCGTCAGGGCGGAACCCTAAGTGGCCGTTACCGCAGAAACGGATATGTACTCAACCCAATCTAACATCCTGGTCGGCCCTGAGGCCGCCATCGGGGGCAAGCCCCCTCCCACAGTTTTGGTTGCGTTAAAAATTCAGGGACAAAAAAAACGCCGACGCTGTAATAGCCGCCGGCGTTGAAACCTTGAAGGGGGTTTTGGCTTACATCAGAACGCCGGCACGACCGCGCCGCTGTATTTCTTCTCGATGAAGGCTTTGACTTCCGGGCTGGTCAGCGCCTTGGACAGTTTCTGGATAGCGTCGCTGTCCTTGTTGTCCGGGCGAGCGACCAGGAAGTTCACGTAGGGCGACTTGGCATCTTCGATAATCAGCGCGTCCTTGGCCGGATTCAGGCCGGCTTCCAGCGCGTAGTTGGTGTTGATCACGTCCAGGTCAACCTGGTCGAGTACGCGCGGCAGCAGAGCCGATTCCAGCTCCTTGAATTTGAGGTTTTTCGGGTTGTCCTTGATGTCCTTCGGCGTGGACAACGCGTTGGTCGGGTCTTTCAGGGTGATCAGACCGCTCTTCTGCAGCAGCAACAGGGCGCGGCCACTGTTGGAGCCTTCGTTCGGGATGGCCACGGTGGCGCCATCTTTGAGCTCGGAAATATTCTTGATTTTTTTCGAGTATCCACCGATGGGCTCGACGTGTACGCCGACCACGGTCACCAGGTTGGTGCCTTTACCTTTGTTGAAGTTTTCCAGGTACGGCAGAGTCTGGAAGTAGTTGGCGTCCAGGCGTTTCTCGGCCACTTGCACGTTGGGCTGTACGTAGTCGGTGAAGACTTTGATCTGCAGGTCCACGCCTTCCTTGGCCAGGGTTGGCTTGATCAGCTCGAGGATTTCGGCGTGCGGGATCGGGGTGGCGGCCACCACCAGTTTCTCGTTGGCCTGGGCGAAGCTGGCCGTCAGGGCAGCCGCCAGTGCGGTAAACAACAGAACCTTTTTCATGCAATGTCCTTTTAACGACCGTTTTCATGTGAGGTGCCAGCGAAGTGCTATCGCGGCGTGGAGTGGACAATACCTAGATTTTTTATTCCCGAACAATATCTTTTATTCACGTTGATATTCCATTTTGCTCATACAGGAATGTTCGCAGCGTCTCCTGTTCCGCAGGGCTGGCACTCGCGAAAATCCGCTGCACCTGCTCCAACGGCGAGCCGGCGCTGGGCAAGTTCAGATGCTCGGGCAGAATTTCATCGCCGCTGCTCACCAACAGCGCAAAGTGAATGACGTTTTCCAGCTCACGGGTGTTGCCCGGCCAGCTGTGATGCTCCAGCACGCGCTGGGCGGCGTCGCTGATCAGCGGCACCGGCAGGTCCAGGCGCTGGCTGTAGATGCCCAGGAAGTATTCGGCCAGGGACAGGATGTCGCCGACCCGCTCGCGCAGCGCCGGCAGGTCCAATTGACCTTCGCTCAAATAATGGAACAGGCGCTCATGAAACTTGCCCGCCGCCACCGCCTGGGCCAGGTCGATGCTGGTGGCTGCCACCAGGCGCACGTCCACCGGGCTTGGCTGCTGGGCACCGACGCGGGTGACTTCGTGGTTTTCCAGGGCGGCGAGTAACTTGACCTGAATCGGCAACGGCAAATCGCCGATTTCATCCAGGTACAGGGTGCCGCCATTGGCCGAACCGAACCACCCGGCCCGGCTGCTCGCCGCGCCGCTGTGGCTGCCGGCGGCATAGCCGAACAATTCCGCGTCGGCGTACGTCGGGCTGATCGCACCGCAGTTGACCGACACAAACAGGCCCGTGCGGTCACTGCCCCGGTGGATATGCCGCGCCAGCAGCTCTTTGCCGCTCCCCGTCTCGCCATGAATCAACACGGGCAACGCACGCGGTGCCAGATTTTCCAGGTCTTCGCGCAGCTGCCGCGAACGTGGATCGACGAACACCAACGCTTTGGCGCGGATGCTCAGCGGGCTTTTTTCGGCGTCGGGGAAGGTCAGCAACGGCTGGCCGTAGGTTTCATGCAGACTCATGGCGGGCTCCCGCCCCATCCACTCAAGGGACGGGGCGTTGAAATATTTTATGCGCGGCGTCGCGCGTGATGCTCGAGGCGACTTTGCAGGCGATAGAGGTAGGCGAATCCCTGCTCCCAGCGCTGATGGCCGGACTTCACATTGATATGCCCGGCGCCCGACAATATGCCGGCTTCAGCCCCCCAATGACGCGCCAGCTCCAACGCCCGTGGCGCACTGACGGCACTGTCGTTGTCGGAGCTGACCACCTGGCTGGGAAACGGCAACAGGTCGGTAGGAATCGGCGCAAAGTTGCGCAGGGCGGGGGCACAGGCCGGACGTTCGACATCCGCCGGCGCCACCAGCAAGGCACCGCGTACCTGGCGCAGGAACTGCACAGGCGCGGTGGCCGCCCAGTGCGCCACGGTGATGCAACCCAGGCTATGGGCGATCAGGATCACCGGCGTGCTGTCGGCGGCGATGGCCTCGGCCAGCGCGGCCACCCAGTCTGCGCGGCGCGGGGTCAGCCAATCATCCTGCTCCACGCGCGCACTGTTGGGCAGGCTGTTCTGCCAGTGACTTTGCCAATGTTCTTCTGGCGATCCTTGCCAGCCCGGCACGATCAGGTAACGAATCGACTCGCTGTGCATGGGTGTGCCCTCCTGCAGCGTTTAACGTTGCTGACCAGTATAGGGACGCGGTTTATATTCGTTAAGGAATAAGAAGCTATTTATTAATAACCAAAATCCCAATCCCGCATGCAGTCAATGTGGGAGGGGGCTTGCCCCCGATAGCCAAAGTATCTACACAACTCAGCAACGCCAACCGTAACCACGATGCGAAGCGAGTCGCTCTTGATCTTGATCTGCTTATGATCTCAGGCGCCCCGTCAAACCACGCTGGCCGAACGCAGGCTTGAATCCGTGGGCAACCCGGCAGGACGCCGGGTTAGCCGCACTGGGCCATGGATGGCCCATTGCGGCGGCCCACGGATTCAAGCCGGAGAGAGGGCACACCGAGCCTAAGCGAGGTGCCGAGTGGTGGGGCAAGAGCGTTTTGCTTACTTTTGCGCTTTTCAAAAGTGAGCCGCCGTCAGGGCGGAACCCTAAGTGGCCGTTACCGCAGAAACGGATATGTACTCAACCCAATTCAACATCGTGGTCGGCCCAGAGGCCGCCATCGGGGGCAAGTCGAATCGTCGCACCGCCCCTCCCACATTTACCTCATCGGCCATACATAAAAAAAGGCCGCACCCTGCCAAGGAAACGGCCCAAAAATCGTCGAGGCTGTTGTGCAACTAACGAGCGGTTATCACCGACAGCTTGGTAATCCCCGCGCGCTCGATAGACGCCATGGCTCGCGCCACTTCGCCGTAGTTCACTCCATCGTCAGCCTGCAGTTGCACCCGCACATCGGGGTCCTTGGCCTTGGCCGCCTGCAGGTTGAATTCCAGCAGGTCCGGCTGGATTTCGTCCTTATTGATAAACAGCTTGCCGGCACCGTCGATGCTCACCACCAACGGGTCTTTCTGCTCGACCGGGGCCACGGCCTCGGTCTTGGGCAGGTTGATCGGGATCGAGTTGGTCAGCAGCGGCGCCGTGACGATAAACACCACCAGCAGCACCAGCATCACATCCACCAGCGGCGTGACGTTGATCTCGCTCAGCACCTCATCACTGTCTTGCGTGGAAAAGGCCATCTCAGGACGCCTCCTTCACTTTCTGCGGGTTGCCGACGCTGGCTTTGTTCAGCGCCGGATGCAGCAGCACGCGGAAGGCGTTTTTTTGCGCCAGGCTGTAGAAGTCGTGGGCAAAGTCGTCAAGGTCGGCAGCCGTCAGCTTCAGGCGGCGCAGGAAATAGTTGTAGACCAGCACCGCCGGTACCGCGACGGCAATCCCCACCCCCGTCGCGACCAGTGCCGCACCGATGGGCCCCGCTACGGTTTCCAGACTGGCTGAACCGGCGGCGCTGATGCCCTTGAGCGCCTCCATGATGCCCCACACGGTACCGAACAGGCCGATAAACGGCGAGGTACTGCCGATACTGGCGACCACCGCCAAGCCGGTTTCCAGGGAACGGCGCTCACGCACGATCTGCTGGCGCAAGGCCCGCTCGAGGCGGTCCTGGTGATTGATGGCCTGGCTCAGGTCAGCCGCGTGCTGCGTATCGCCAACCTGGATCGCGGCATACCCGGCCCGAGCCACCCGTGCAGCCGCACCCGGTTGGGTGTCGGCCAACTCGGCGGCGGCGTCGAGGCTCGATGCGGCCCAGAACTGTTTGTGAAACTTGCGATCCTGGGCCTTGAGACGCCCGAACTGCACGCCCTTCAACAATGCCAAGCCCCAGGTGGCGACTGAAAAGACCACCAGCAACCAGATCACCGCGCTTTCGATGGATTCAAGTGGAGATGCCAAAGCCATGATGTTTTCCCTCTGTGCCGCTGAATAATTAATGAATCTTGAAATCGATCGGTACGCTGACCCAGCCGTCCTGGGCCACTTCACCCTGCTTGGCCGGCACGAAGCTCCAACGCTTCACGGCGGCCAATGCGGCGTCATCGAGTTGCTGGCGACCGCTGCTTTTCTGCAGCTGGATCTCACCGGGTTTGCCGCTGGCCAATACGTGTACCCGCAGCAACACGGTGCCTTCCCAACCCCGCCGCTGAGCCAGTGACGGGTATTCCGGCGCCGGATTTTTCAAGTACGCGGCGTTGGCCGAAGCGGGCGTTACCGGTGCCGGCGCTGGTGGTGCAACCGGTGCCGGGGGCGCCGGTACAGGTGGCGCGGGCGGTTGTTCGACGGCCTTGGGTGCCGGCTTGGGCTCAGGTTTGGGCACAGGCTTTGGCTTGGGCTTGACCAGCGGTTTTGGCGGCGCCGGCTTGGCGGCCAACTCATCCACTACCGGCGGCGGTGGCTCGACCACGGGAGGCGGCGGCGGCACTGGCGGCGGCGGTGCAACCACCGGCGGCGCCGGCCGGGAAAACTCGATGGTCATCGGCGGGATTTCCGGCGGCACCACCGGCAGCACCGGGGTGGGCTTCTGGCTCACCCAATAGATCACCGCGCCGTGCAAGGCCAGCACCAACAAGCCCAACAGAACGCCTTCGCGCCGGCTGGAAAACCGCTTGGGGGTCTGCTGCAGACGCAACTGCCCCAACGGCGCGCGGTGCGGCCGGCCAAGGTCGACCAACTCACCGCTCGGTGCCAGGCGCCCTTGCGCCTCAGTGGCACGGGCGGCGGTCTGGACATTGCCCATTGATTCACTCCCTACGATTTTCAAACCTAAAAACCGACGGGCCTGCGTGGCAGGCCGTCCAGGGTTGAATCATCGGGCTGGGTGCTTATCTCTTAAAGTAATCTTTAAAGTTATGCTTATGCCTAATTTGAATAAATAAAACTGACTCATACGCCAAAGCCACGGTCTGCGCGGCCTGGCGCAGAGGTGGCATTTTTCAATGCGTTTCAGGCATGCAAAATATTCAGTAGAGGCATGGCCCAACGGGGCCGTTGGCGCACAAATCGAACAGTTCAGCCTGTAAGCACTGCCCTGCCGCGCTCAGGCCGCTGCGGGCATACAACGCCAGGCGCACGCCTTGCACCACGGGCAAACCGCTCTCTGCGCCCAGCACCACATGCCCGGCCTGCACCACCCGCAGCGGCAACAGACTCACGCCCAACCCCGCCGCCACGGCCGAACACACGCTGGCCAGGCTCGCGCTGGAATAGCCGATACGCCAGCGCCAGCCGCCCACTTCAAGGTGGTGCAGCATTTCATTGCGGTACAGGCCGCCCACGGGAAACGCCACCAGCGGCAACGGGTCGCGTCCCAGGCACGGCGTGCTGCGGCTGTCCACCCAGCACAGCGGCTCGGGCCACGAGGCCAGGCAGTCATCGCTGCTGCCCATCTGCTTGACCAGCAACACGTCGAACTCACCGCTGCGGTATTGGCGCTGCAGCTCGGGGCCCAGCCCGCTGGTGACCTCCAGGCGCACCCGTGGATAGGCCAGCACAAACGCCGAGAGCAACGGCATCAACCGCTGCGCCGCGAAATCCTCCGGCACACCCAGGCGCAACACGCTGTCGCTTTGCTGGTTGATCAACACATCGGCGGCCTCTTCATGCAGCGCCAGGATGCGTCGCGCATAGCCCAGCAAGCGCTCGCCTTCGGCAGTGGCGACGACACGGCGTTGATCGCGGTCCAGCAACTGGCACGCCACGGCATCTTCCAGGCGGCGGATCTGCTGGCTGACGGTGGATTGGGTCAAGTGCAGGCGCTCGGCAGCGCGGGTGAAGTTGCCGCAATCGACCACAGCGACAAAGCTGCGCAGTAATACGGGATCGAACATGATCATTCTCTTTGCCACTGGTTGGCATGGTTATATTTAATTTCAGAATACCCGGGGCGCTGGCCATACTCACGCCACATTTACCGGGTGCACAGGCGCTGCATGACCCTCAATAAGTCCTTTGCAGGCTGGAGCCTGCTGGTAGTGCTCGGCCTCAACCTGCGGCCGATCCTCAGTTCAATCAGCCCGTTGCTCGGCGAAATTCGCCAGGCCACCGGCCTGAGCTTCCAGAGCAGCGCCCTGCTGACCAGCCTGCCGGTCATCTGCATGGGCCTGGTGGCGCTGGTGGGCGTGCGCGTGGAAGCGCGGCTCGGTGAACGGCGCGGTATCGCCCTGGGCCTGGTGATGATTCTGCTGGCGTGCCTGGCGCGCTGGCTGATGGGTCAGGCGTCGGCGCTGCTGGTCACCGCGTTGCTCGGTGGTGCGGGCGTGGCGCTGATCCAGGCGCTGGTGCCGGCGATGATCAAGCGCGAGTTTCATCAGCGCGTACCGGTGGCGATGGGCGTGTATTCGGCCTCACTGATGGCCGGCGGCGGCCTGGCGGCGTTGCTCAGCCCGGTGGTGGCGACGCACTTCCAGCAGTGGCAGGCCGGGTTGGGTGTGTGGCTGTTGCCGGCGCTCGCTGCCTTGTTGCTATGGACGTGGCTGCCGCTGGGCGCCGCCAGGAGTCCACACGTGGCGCCCGCCTTCAAGGGGCTGCGCAACCGTCGCGCGTGGTTGCTCGCGCTGTATTTCGGCCTGGTCAACTGCGGCTACATGAGCATGGTGGCCTGGCTGCCTGCCTACTATCAGCAACTGGGGTGGGGCGTGCTGCCCAGCGGCTCGCTGCTGGCGTTCATGACCATTTTCCAGGTGATCGCCGCGCTGCTGATGCCGGTGCTGGCACAACGCGGCATCGACCGCCGCCCGCTGCTGGGCATCAGCCTGGTCGCGCAAACCCTCGGTTACCTCGGCCTTATCATCGCGCCGCAGGCCTTTCCCCACGTGTGGGTGGCCCTGTGCGGCTTCGGCCTGGGCGCGTGCTTCGCCCTGAGCCTGCTGCTGACCCTCGACCATCACCGCGACCCACGCCAGGCCGGGCAACTGGCCGCCTTCGTCCAGGGCGTGGGCTTTTTGATCAACGCCGTTTCGCCCTGGCTGACCGGTTGGCTGCGCGAACTGACCGGCAACTTTGTCAGCGCCTGGATCGTGCTGACACTGACCGTGCTGGCCATGCTGCTGGTGACGCGGGTGTTCAGCCCGGCCACCTACCGCACCGGGCTAGAAGTCGTAGCGCCCGGTCACGCCTAGGGTACGCGGGGCGCCCAGCAGGCCTTCGTATCCGCCGTTGCCGCCGGTCCACAGGGTGGTGTAGTAGGTTTTGTCGAAAGCGTTTTTCAGCCACAGCGACACGTCCCACTGGCCCTGTTGGTAATTGCCGCGCAGGCCGGTGGAGAGGTTGACCAGCGCATAGGCCGGGATCTGCCCGTAGTCGGAATCTTCCACGGTGCCCACCGCCTTGGAGCGGAAGGCATAACTGGCGGTGACGTAGGGTTCAAAGCCGTTATCCAGGTTCCACTTGTACTCGCCGTTGGCGTTGGCGATCCATTTCGACGCGCCCACCACCTGGTGGCCGGTGAGGTCGCAGGACGTCGGTGCGCCGGGGCGCAGGCTGACTTCCGGCGGGCATGGCGCGTCCTTGTAAGACAGGTAACTGACGTCGTTGAAGGAGCCGTTGAGGTTCAGCGTCAGGCCCTTGATCGGCACCAGCGTACTTTCCACTTCCACCCCCCGCGAGCGCACGGAGCCGGCGTTGGTGAGGTACTGCACACGGTTGTCCTGGTCGTAGGCGTTGGTCTGGTAGCCATTGACCTGGGTCCAGAACAGGTTGGCGTTGAGTTGCAGGCGGCGATCCCACAACGTGCTCTTGAAACCCAACTCGGCGTTGTTGGCGCGCTCGGTGCCGATCAACAGCGAGTCGGCCCCCGCCGTCGGCGCCGAGCCCACCGCCAGGTTGACGCCGCCGGACTTCTCGCCGTGGGACAGCGTGGCGTAGCCCAGCAGGTTGTCATTGAAGTGGTAACTGAGGTTGAGCAGCCCCGACGGGGTGGCGCTGTATTGCGTCAGGTCACCCGAGTCATACGCCCCGGTACGCCCGCGCCGCGCCGTGGCAGCAGCGCCGGCTACCGCAGCGCCGCCCAACGGGGCATTGCGTGTCACCCAGGCACTTTTTTCTTCGTAGGTGCCGCGCAGGCCGGCGGTGAAATCCAAGCGTTCGGTCAGGTGCCAGGTGCCTTGGGCGAACAGCGCAAAACTGTCGGTGCGGATATGCCCGTTGCCGATGCTGCTCACGTTGCTCAACGCGCCGCTCGGCGTGCCGTTCCAGATATCCGCCTGGGGGCCGTAATAGGCGAAGGACTTGTTATCCAGGTCAGAGCCGAAGTAGTAGGCGCCGAGCACGTAATCGAAAAACCCGCCCTGGGGTGAAGCCAGGCGAAATTCCTGGGACCACTGCTTGTCCTCCACCGATACGCCGGCGTTATACGAGGCCGGCACGTTAAGACCGTCATCGTTGCGCGGGGTGAAATTCCACCAGCGATAGGCACTGACCGACGTCAGGGTGAAATCGCTCGGCAAGGTCCAATTGGCCTCCAGCGAGGTGCCGCCCTGAAACACGGTGACGTGCTGGTCGTTGTCCAGGTTGACCTTGCGGTGGGTGCCATCAACCAGGGTCGCACCCGCGGCGTTGGCCCGGGACTGATAGAGGTTGGTGCCGTTGATGGTCGGCCCGGTGCTGTAGAGCACACGTGTACCGGCGCTGGAATCCTCCTCGTTGTAGTCGCCGATCCAGCGCAGGTTGAAGGCCTCATTGGGCTTGTACAGCAGTTGCCCGCGAAAGCCCTGGCGCGAACCGCCATTGAGGTCGTGCCCGTCATGTTCATTCTTGATGTCGCCGTCGCTGCGCGTGCGATAGGCCGAAAAACGCCCGGCCAATTCATCGGTAAGCGGCCCGGAAATCGTGCCCTTGGTCTGGAAATAACCGTCCTCGCCCAACGAGGTTTCGATGCTGCGCTCCGGGGTGAAACTCGGCGCGCGGGTGCTGATATTGATCACCCCCGCCGTGGTGTTCTTGCCGAACAGGGTGCCTTGCGGGCCGCGCAATACCTCAAGCTGCTCGATGTCCATCAGGTCGAACACCGCCATGCCGGGGCGCCCGAGGTAGACGTTGTCGATATACAACCCCACGCTGCCCTCCAGGCCGTCGCTGGCCGGGTTGTTGCCCAGGCCGCGAATCGACACACTGGACTGGCGCGCATGCATATAGGCGACGTTGACGCTGGGCACCAGCTGCTGCAGGTCCTGAATCCGATACACCCGCTGGCTCTCCAGCGCCTGGCCGCCGACCACGCTCATGGGCGTCGGTACCGCCTGGGCGCTTTCGGTGCGCCGCCGCGCGGTGACCGTGACGGTTTCCAACTGGCCACTGGCGCTCTCGCCTGCCGGAGCCGGCTCGGCAGCATGACTGGGGGTCCAACTGGCACTGCCCGCCAGCAGCATCGCCAGGGGCAGGCGCTTGAAGGGTACAACGGGCTTGAACAGACTCATGGGCGGCTCCGGAACCCAGGAATATCCAGCAAGGCATATTCCTTAAGGTTATTTATTTATGGTTTTAAGAACATTTACTGCATAAGAGATAGCCTTTATAAGGAGTCGACCTAATGCATAGCCAATGCATTTCCCGGATATTTTTGATGTGAAAAATGCATATCGACCTGCGCCAACTTCGCCACTTCATCGCCCTCGCCGAACAACGCAGTTTCGTCGCGGCGGCGTTGACGGTGAACCTGTCGCAATCGGCCTTCAGCCGCAGCATCCAGGCGCTGGAACACAGCACCGGCTGCCAGTTGGTCGACCGTGGGCGCAAAGACCTGGCGCCGACCAAACAAGGCCAGGTGCTGCTCGAACACGCCCGGCGCCTGGTCAGCGGCGCGCAGCAACTGGCCAATGAGATCAGCCAGTTCAACGGCCTGGAGGCCGGCGAGTTGCGCTTCGGTTGCGGCCCGGCGCCGGCCGGTGGCTTGATCCCCCGCGCCATCGGCAGTTTTATCGGGCGCTACCCCAAGGCACGCGTACAGTTCCAGGTGGACGACTGGGAAAGCCTGAGCAAACGCCTGCTCAGTGAAGAGTTCGAGTTTTTCGTCGCCGACACCCGCCACTTCGAAGCCAACCCCGACTACCACACCCACCGCCTGCGCTCACGCCGCTGGTATTTCTGCTGCCGCATCGGGCACCCCCTCGCCACCCACGACAGCGTCAGCCCCGCCGAACTGATGAGCTACCCGCTGGCCGTGACCATCCGCCCGCCGAACCTGCGCAAAGTCATCGTCGACCTCAGCGGCCGACCGGATTACCAGCCCAACGTCGAATGCGAAAACGGCTACAGCCTGCTGGGCGTGGTACTGCGCTCGGACGCCATCGGCATCGTCAGCGCCAACAGCGACATGCTGCACATGGCCCGGGGCGAGTTGGTGTGTTTGAAAATCGCGGGGCTGGATGAAAATCTGGAGGAGCGTTACACCCGCTACGGGATTGTCAGCCGTGCGGGGTATCGATTGTCGCCGTTGGCGGAGGCGATGATTGAGCAGATCAAGGAAGTCGATGAGCGGGATGAAGATAGTTATACGCTTGAGAATATCGCGGTCTGAACCGACGCCATCGGGGGCAAGCCCCCTCCCACATCTGGAATGCATTTCAAGTGTGGGAGGGGGCTTGCCCCCGATGGCAACACCCATGCATTCACTGCATGAAACCCAGTCCCCAAATGCACTTGCCAGCGCCCCACCCAAACAGCGAAAAAACCTCACCTATCTTCCATCCGGTGAGCCTGCATGTCCCAACCCCAACCCGTACGCAACGTGCTCTACATCATGTGCGACCAACTGCGCCGCGATTACCTGTCGTGCTACGGCCACACCCATTTGCACACCCCGAACATCGACCGCCTCGCCGCAGCCGGCGTGCGTTTCAGCCGCGCCTACACCCAGGGCACCATCTGCGGCCCGTCGCGGATGTCGGCCTACACCGGGCGCTATGTCAGCAGCCATCAGGTGGCGTGGAATGCCGTACCGCTGCCCCTGGAAGAGCTGACCATTGGCGACTACCTGCGCCCCCACGGCATCCGCACCGCGCTGGTGGGCAAGACCCACGCCACGCCAAACCTGGATGCCCTGCAGCGGCTGAATATCGACCCCGAAAGCGCCCAGGCCGAGGTGCTGAACGAAGTGGGCTTCGACACTTATTTCCGTCACGACGGCATCTACCCCGACAGCCCGCTGTTCGAGGACAAACGCGAGTCCGCGCCCTACACCCATTACCTGCGCGAGCAGGGCTACAGCGGCAGCAACCCGTGGCATGAATGGGCCAATGCCGCGCAAGGTGAAAACGGCGAAGTGCTCAGCGGCTGGCACATGCGCAACGCCGGGTTGCCGGCGCGGGTTGCCGAGCAGCACTCGGAAACCGTCTACACCACCGACCGCGCCATCGACTTTATCCAGGAGCAGGCCGAACAACCCTGGTGCCTGCACCTGTCCTATATCAAGCCGCACTGGCCCTATATCGCCCCGGCGCCGTACCACGCGCTGTATGGCGCCGAGCATATCCAGGCGCCGATTCAACCGGCGCACACCAGCGATCACCCGGTGTACCAGGCGTTTCGTCAACACCAGGAGAGCCTGAACTTCTCCCGCGACGAGGTGCGGCTCACGGTGATTCCAACCTACATGGGGCTGATCAAACAGATCGACGACCAGCTCGGGCGGCTGTTCGATTTCCTGCAAAGCAACGGGCGCTGGGATGACACGCTGATTGTGTTCACCAGCGACCACGGCGACTTCCTCGGCGACCACTTCCTCGGTGAAAAGGAATTCCTGCTCGAACCTGCCGTGGGCATTCCCCTGATCGTGCGCGACCCGCGTACCAGTGCCGATATCAGCCGTGGCTCGGTGGACGCGCGCCTGGTAGAGACCATCGACGCGCTGCCAACCTTCCTCGACGCCCTGGGCCTGCCTGCCGCCGAGCACCGCCTGGAAGGCCGCTCGCTGATCCCGCTGCTGCACGGTGACCCGACGCCTTGGCGTGACTATGCGATTGCCGAGTACGACTACGCCTTCCAGGCCCCCGCCCGCGAGCGTCTGGGCCAGCCGATCGACCGTTGCCGCATGACCATGGTGCGCAGCGAGCGCTGGAAATACCTGGCCTATGACGGCTTCCGCCCGCAGCTGTTCGACCTGCACAACGACCCGCAGGAAGTACACGACCTGGGCGCCGACCCGGCCTATGCCGACGTGCGCGAGGTGCATGTGGGTTATCTGTTCGACTGGCTGCGCGGGTTGAAGCGGCGAACCACCATCAGCCACACCGAGATCGAAGTGCGTGGCCAATGGTTTCGCTACGGTGAGCCGGAGGCGGAGAAGGTGGTGCAGATTGGCGTCTGGTAGAACGATGCAAATCACTGTGGGAGGGGGCTTGCCCCCGATGGCGGTGTGTCAGCTACTGAAAGGTTGACTGACACTCAGCTATCGGGGGCAAGCCCCCTCCCACATTTGGATTTGTGTTTGCTCAGCGGCCTTTGGTTGTCTTGCTGGATTGCCCGTGCACGCCCACCGGCACATCGCCCTTGAGCGTCACCCGGCGCACGATACGCTCCTGGGTGCCGTAGTCGTCCACCGCGTAATGCTGGGTGGCGCGGTTGTCCCAGATCGCTACATCGCCGCTGTTCCAGCGCCAGCGCACGGTGTTTTCCAGGCGGGTAACGTGGCTTTGCAACAGGTTGAACAGTTGCGTCGAGTCGGCCTGGGAATAGCCTTTGAGGCGCTTGACGAAGTGCCCCAGCAGCAAGGTTTTCTCACCGCTGACCGGGTGCACGCGCACCACCGGATGCTCGGTTTCATACACCGTCGAGGTGAACACCTTGCGGTACTCCTCAAGCCGCTCCACCGCCACATCCGGCTTGAGCGCGGCGTAGTCGTATTCGTTGCTGTGGATGGCCCAGAGGTTATCCGCCAGGGCGCGCAGCTCGACGCTGAGGTCGTTGTAGGCCGCCGAGGTGTTGGCCCACACGGTGTCGCCACCGGATGCGGGCGCCAGCACCGAACGCAGGATCGAAGCCTTGGGGTAGGCATCGACGAAGGTCACGTCGGTGTGCCAGGAGTTGGCGCGCTGGCCGCGCGTGCCGTCCAGCTCCATCAGGAAACGCGTGCCGTCACGCACCGGCACGGTCGGGTGGGCAATCGGCTCGCCGAGCAGGTGGGCAAAGGCCTCCTGGCTCTGGTCGTCGAGGTGGGACTGTTCGCGAAAGAAGATCACCTTGTACTGCACCAGCGCTTGCTGGATGGCGTCGACAGTGGCGGCATCGAGATGACCGGACAGTTTGATGCCACGGATCTCGGCGCCGATGCGGCCGGCGACCGGATGAATGTCCAGTGCCTGGGCGATGGGTTGAACAGCTAATGCGGCGTTGCTCATTGTGGTGACCCTCATGTGCCTGCGGATGGTGGAACGCTCGCCGGCAACGCTCTATTCATATGCATTTTAGATCTAGCAAATGAACTAATGCTTCGTTGACGGAATAAGAGCTTGCATTTAAAACCTCAGCTCCGTCGCTCGCAAATGCCTTCGACCTATTTTTCAAATGCCGGGAATGCATATGGATCTGCGTCAACTGCGCTACTTCATTGCCCTCAACGAACACCGCAGTTTCGTACGCGCGGCGGACGCCATGGGCATCACTCAACCGGCGTTCAGCCGCAGTATCCAGGGGCTGGAACAGGAGTTCGGCTGCGTGCTGGTCGACCGTGGCCACAAGGACCTGCGCCCTACGCCCGAAGGCCAGGTGGTACTGCAGCACGCCCTGAGCCTGGTGCATGGCGCCGCCTTGCTGAGCAGTGAAGTCACGCGCATGACCAAGCTCGATGCCGGCGACCTGCGCTTCGGCTGCGGCCCGGCGCCGGCGGTCAAGCTGGTGCCGGATGCGGTGGCGCGGTTTATCGGCGTGCACCCGAAAATCCGCACCAGTTTCCAAGTGGATAACTGGGAAAAACTCAGCCGCGCCCTGAGCCGCGAGGAGATCGAATTCTTCATTGCCGACATCCGTCAGTTCGAAGCCGACCCGAACTTCCAGACCCGAGCGCTGACCGCCAAGCGCGGCGTGTTTTTCTGCCGCCCGGGGCACCCGCTGCTGGCCAAGGACAGCCTGTCGACCAATGACATGTTCGACTACCCGCTGGCGGCGCCGCTGATCTCCCAGGGCATTCGCAAACTGCTGGCAAACCTGAGCGGGCGCATGGATTTTTCGCCGAGCATCCAGACCGAACACTTCCCGGCGCTGGTGAAAATCGTGCTGCAGTCCAACGCCATTGGCGTGGGCACCGAGGAAGCGTTCGCCGAGGACATCGCCAGCGGCGCGCTGGTGCTGCTGCACTGGCGCAACCTGCCGCAGAACATGGATACCCTGAGTGCGCGGTGCGGGATCGTCAGCCGCACGGGGGCGCGGTTGTCGCCGGCGGCTAAAGCGATGATTGAGGTGTTGGTGGAGGTCGACAGGCAGGAGGTGAGTGTGGCGGTCTGAAGGGCCTCATCAGGGCATAGGTATCTACACAGCTCCGCAGCACCCACCGTAACCCCGATGCGAAGCGAGCCGCTCTTGATCTTGATCTGCTTTTGATCTCAGGCGCCCCGTCAAACCACGCTGGCCGAACGCAGGCTTGAATCCGTGGGCAACCCGGCAGGACGCCGGGTTAGCCGCCCCGCGCCATGGATGGCGCGTGGCGGCGGCCCACGGATTCAAGCCTGCGTTCGGGCACACCGAGCCTAAGCGAGGTGCCGAGTGGTGGGGCAAGAGCGTTTTGCTTACTTTTGCGCTTTTCAAAAGTGAGCCGCTGTAAAAGCGGAACCATTAGCAGCCGTTACCGCAGAAACGGATATGTACTCGGTCTGATCCAACATCCTGGTCGGCCCCGAGGCCGCCATCGGGGGCAAGCCCCCTCCCACAGTTGAACTGTGAATACCTTCAAAGTGTGGGAGGGGGCTTGCCCCCGATAGCTATAGCCCAGGCACCACTGGACTCAAAGCCCCGCCGCAGCCAACCCAGGCGCCACCCAATCACTCACCTGAAACGACCGACGAATCAACTTCTCCCTGGAAGCCAGATCCACCGCATCCTGTAACTTGCCCAGGAACACCGGGTCCAGCGTCGCCGGGAAAATCTGGCTGAGCTGCTGGTCCTTCAAGTCATTGCTCAGGATCACTGGCGGATAACTGGCCAGCCCCGACACCAGCTCGATGTAGGCCTGTTTGTTATTGTCATCGGTCAACCATTGCACCGCCTGCTGCTGGGCCTTGAGCAACTTGGCCACCGCGTCGGGATGCCCGTCGACAAACTGTTTGCTGCCCACCAATACCGCCTGGATGCTGCCGGCGCCGTTCAGGTCCTTGGTGGTCAGGGCGATCTCGGCCAGCCCCTTGGCTTGCAGCGCCGTGAGGTTGGAGCCGCCCCAGGTTGCGTCAATCTGCTTGGCGGCCAACGCCGCACCGGCCGCGTTGTAATCCAGGTTGATGACTTTCAGGTCCTTTTCACTCAGGCCCTGGCTGGCCAATGCGCTGTCGAATGACAACTGGCTGGCCGTGCCGCGAAACACCGCGACGCGCTTGCCCTTGAGGTCGTGCAGGGTCTTGATGCCCGAGCCCGGCACCACGCCCAGGTACTGCTTGATGTCGCGCGCGGTGGCGCTGAGCAGGCGGGTATCCAGCCCGTTGGAACGGCCGATGATGGCCGCCAGGTCGCCGAGATAAGCGAGGTCCACCTGGCCATTGGCGAAGGCTTCATTGATCACCGGGCCCGCGCCCTTGAAGTAATTCCATTGAATCGTGATGCCCTGGTCGGCAAAGGCCTTTTCGAAGATCTGCTGTTGGCGCAACACATCAGTGATGCCGCCGCCGCTATGTTGGCTCCCGGCGCTGAGATCGGGCACGGCAATACGGATTTCCTTGAGCTCGGCGGCCTGCACCAGACCCGCCAGCGCGGTAGCGGCGAACAGCGTGATCAGACGTTTGAAGGACAGTTTCATAAGGGCAGCTCCTGGTGGGCGGCGGTCGCCTGGGGAGCTGAAATTAGGCACAGGCAGATAGAAACTTTAAATACTATAAATTCACAATTTAATAACCTTTTGAACTATGCGAGACAAACCGCAGGCTGCAGCGGGCTATGCATAAACAGCATCGAAAATATTCTCCGAATGCATTGGATGCGTGCCGGGCACGGGCTTTAAATGACCTCTCTTATCTCACAATAATCTTGATTACGTTTTTATAAGACCGAAATCACATAACGAAAGGGAGGTCCTCGATGGCCCGGACCGCACGGTTAAGCCCGCCTCTGACACCCCCCACACTGCGCTGGCCGGCACTCAGCCCCTGGCTGTTACCGCTGACGCTGTTGGCCTTGTGGTGGCTGGCCAGCCGTCATCAGTGGATGAGCGAGCAAATCCTGCCGCCGCCTGCACTGGTGTGGAGCAGCGCCGTAGAACTGGCGGGCGGCGAACTGTGGAGCCACCTGGCGATCAGTGTGCAGCGCTTGTTCTGGGGCTTGCTGGCGGGCATCGGCGCCGGGGCGTTGCTCGGC
Organism: Pseudomonas sp. Wu6; assembly: GCF_019891515.1. Lineage (NCBI taxonomy): Bacteria > Pseudomonadati > Pseudomonadota > Gammaproteobacteria > Pseudomonadales > Pseudomonadaceae > Pseudomonas > Pseudomonas sp. Wu6. The sequence goes on from NZ_JAFLXH010000018.1 coordinate 25,295, forward strand.
GCCTGGCTGGGCTTCAGTACGCGCGCCGAGCGCCTGGTGTTTCCCACGTTCAGCGCGTTGGCACAAGTGCCGACCCTGGCGTGGATCCCGTTGTTCATGGTGTTTTTCGGCATCGGCGAAACCCTGAAACTGGTGGTGCTGGTCAAGGCCATCGTGGTACCCGTGACCCTGCATACGCTGGTTGGTGTACGCGATGCGCAGCCGCAGTTGCGTGAAGCCGCGCGCGTGCTGCGCCTGCCCACCCATCTGCTGATTCGCCGGCTGATTCTGCCCGCCGCACTGCCGGCGTTCATGGCCGGTGTGCGCCTGGCCCTGGCGGCCGGTTGGACGTCGCTGCTGGCGGTGGAGCTGCTGGCCTCCAGTGAAGGCATCGGCTACCTGATGGTGTGGGCACGCCAGTTGTTCATGCTCGACATCGTCTTTGTGTGCATCGTGGTCATCGGCGTGCTGGGCGTGGTGATGGACCGTGGCGTCGGCTGGCTGGATCGCAAATGGGTGCACTGGCCGCATCCGGCCACCGCGCACATCCGGCGCGGCCCGCGTTACCAGGGCTGGCAGCGCCTGCAGCCGTGGCTGCTGCCCCTGGGGTTGCTGGCGCTGTGGCAAGTGGCGACGCAGCAGGGCTGGGTCGATGCGAATATCCTGGTGAGCCCATGGACTGTGCTGCAGACCACCGCCACGGGCGTCGTGGATGGGACGCTGTCGGGCGCGCTGGGCAAAAGCCTGGGGCGCACCCTGGGCGGCTTGGCATTGGGCGCCAGCCTGGGGTTTGCCATCGGCTTGTGGCTGGGCTTGTCACCGCGCAGCGAGCGAGTCCTCGGCCCTACCCTGGCCGCCTTGCGCCAGATCGCAATCTTTGCCTGGGTGCCGTTGCTCACGGCCTGGTTTGGCCTGGGGGAATTGGCCAAATGGGTGTTTATCGGCCTGGCGGCGTTTTTCCCGCTGTTTATCGCCACCCAGCGCAGCGTGTTGAACCTGTCACCGCAACTGAGCGAAGCCGCACAGGTGCTGCGCCTGAACCTGTTCCAACGGCTGCGCCGCCTGATACTGCCGGGCGCGGCGCCGGGCATTTTCGCCGGGCTGCGCCTGAGCCTGATCTACGCCTGGCTGGGCACCATCGGCGCGGAATACTTCATGCCGTCCAATGGCGGCATCGGCAGCCTGATGATCGGCGCCCAACAGCTGCTGCGCATGGATTTGATCATGAGCGGCATGCTGCTGGTCGGCCTTACCGGCGCCACCCTCAACCTTATCGGCCAACGCCTTGAAAGCCGCGTCACCGGCTGGAGACACGCATGAACGCACCGATTGTCAGCTTCAACCATGTGGGCAAGTCCTTCGAGGTGGATGGCGTCGAGCTGGAAGCCATCCGCGAATTCAACCTGGAGATTGCCGAGGGCGAATTTGTGGCGATTGTCGGTTCGAGCGGCTGCGGCAAGTCCACGCTTTTACGCTTGCTGGTGGGGCTGGATACGCAGTTTCGCGGGCAGATCCAGGTCGATGGCAAAGCCGTGAGCGGCATCGGCAGCGAACGCGGCATCGTGTTCCAGGAACACCGCTTGTTCCCCTGGCTGACGGTGGCGCAGAACATCGGCCTGGGCCTGGTCAATGAGCCCTTGAGCGAGGCCGAGCGCAGCCGACGCATTGGCGACTTTATCGAACTGGTGGGCCTCACCGACTTCACCCGCGCCTATCCCCACCAACTGTCCGGCGGCATGGCGCAACGGGTGGCCATCGCTCGTGGCCTGGTGGCCAGCCCACGGATTCTGCTGCTGGACGAGCCGTTCGGCGCACTGGATGCGCTGACCCGCCAGCAGATGCAGGACGAACTATTGGCGATTCGCGCCCGCGCCAGAATCACTACGGTGCTGGTGACCCACGATGTGGAAGAGGCGATTTTCCTCGCCGACCGCGTGGTGGTGATGGAGCCCCGGCCCGGGCGGATCAAGCAGGTGGTCGAGATCGCCCTGCCCCATCCGCGCCAGCGCAGCAGTTTCGAGTTCCACCAATTGCGCGAAGAACTGCTGCATGAATTGATCAGCGACGATCACTACCAGCCACCGGTGCGCGAACAGATTCGCGACCTGCCGCTGGCATTCATTGCTTGCTGAACGCGAGGTCGCTGTCCGGTTGCTCTTCGCGTTCAAACCGATTGGCCCGCGCAAAGGTGCCGAAATCATTGAAGCGCACGCCCATCTCGGCCATGACCTTGTGCGCCACCCTGACCGTCATCTGGCGGATATAGAACGGCTCCTTCACCACGAAATGATGGATGCCGTGGGTGCTGCCGAAATTGAAACAGAACGCCTGCAACGGCCACATCCACCAGGGGTTGAGCACCTGGGTCTGCTGGATCACATTGCCCGGCTCCACATCGCCGTAGTAATGCATGTTGGAACTGACGAAGTGCAGGCAAAAGGTGCGCAGCACGTTGGGGCCAATGATCACCACCGCCGCGATATCGATCACCTGCATCATCTGCAGCGTCCCGGCTGACCAGTCGATGGGCGCGCCCACCAGGCCGGCGATGCCGTTGGCGGCATGAAAGCCGAGGAAGATGTACCACGCACCCCAATGCAGCAGCACCAGCGGTGCGTACACCAGCAGCACGCGCTTGAGGATGCTGAACCTGTGCGGCCAGGTCCTGGCGCGCAGCAGGCGGATCATGGCGGACATCATGTTGTCGCCCACCATCAGCAAGCGCGCGATGCCCCAGGGCTCGCCGTTGGTGATGGCACGCTCTTCCACATCGGCCTCGGTGCCGGAGACCTTGTGATGATTGAGGTGCAGGTGCCGGCGAATCCACGGGTTGATCGTGCTCGGCCGCGCCAGCCACACCAGGCCCATCATCAGGTTGTGGGGCACGCGCTGCTTGCGAAAGTACATGCTGTGGATCAGGTCGTGTTCCAGCTCATGGGTGAGTGAGGCAAAGAACGCATTGAGCAGCAGGCATACCCACCAGGCCATGTGACCGCTGATATACAGCGCCGCCGAACCCAGCATGCCGACCCATGCGAACGCCAGGATGCCCGCGCCCAGCGCGTCCTGATGCAGCAGCCAGGAATGCCGCTGGCGCAGGCGCGCGCCCTCGGCCAGCACCACCTCGCGGATATGCGCCGAACGCTGTTGCGCGTTCATCTGCTGGGGACTTGCACAAGTACCGTCCATGCTTCCATTCTCTTGTGGAGTGATGCCTGCATCCTGCACCCAACCCTGGCGCAGGCCGCTAGCTCCGCACGCCAACCTGTTGACCGCAAGCGCCAATCGCCATGACTGAACCGACTTCCCTCGCCAGCTGGACCCGCGCCCTGCGCAAGCAACTCGAGGCCCTGGGCCTGGACAGCGCCGCGCTGTGCCTTGAGGCCGGGCTCGACCCGTTGCTGATGGACGACCCGAACGCGCGCTACCCGTTGTCGGCCACCACGCGCCTGTGGGCACTGGCGGTGCAGGCCAGTGGCGATCCGGCGATTGGCTTGCGGGTGTCGCGGTTTGTCAGCCCCACGACCTTTCATGCATTGGGTTACGCGCTGGTGGCCAGCGGCAGTTTGCGCGAAGTGTTCGAACGCATCGTGCGCTATCACCAGGTGGTCAGTGATGCCCTGAGCCTGGAGTTGAGCCGACACGGCGACTGCTACCGTTTTCGCCTGCTGCAACCCGAAGGCAGCCCGGCGCCGGCGCTGGAAGCCATCGATGCGTTTGCGGCGATCTATGTGCGCACCTGCCGCAATCGCCTGGGGCGCGACTACGCACCGCTGGCGGTTTACCTGCAGCGCCCGGAACCGGTCGACCCCGCGCCCTGGCACACGGTGTTTCGCGCGCCGGTGTTCTTTGGCGCCGAGGAAGACCGCCTGGAGTTCGCCGCCCAGGACTTCGACAGCCACCTGGACGATGCTAACCCGGAGTTGGCCGAACACAATGAAACCGTGCTCAAGCGCACCCTGGCGCAACTGCAGCCGCTGACCTGGGAGCGCAAGGTGCGCGCCGCCATTGAGGCGCAACTGCCCGACGGCGAACCCGGCGCGGAGCGGATCGCCCAGGCGTTGCATTTGAGTCTGCGCAGTCTGCAGCGGCACCTGGCGGATGAAGGTTGCCGGTTTGACGCGTTGCTCAATGAATGCCGGCAGAACCTGGCGCTGTTGCACCTGCGCGATCCGCAGTGTTCATTGGCCGAGATCAGTCATCTGCTGGGGTTTGCCGATACCAGCAGTTTCAACCGGGCGTTCAAGCGCTGGACGGGGATGACGCCGGGGCAGTTCAGGGATGGGTTGCGGTAGGTGAATGGGGGGTGTTTTTGAGGGCCTCATCGGGGGCAAGCCCCCTCCCACATTTGAACTGTGAATACATTTAAGTGTGGGAGGGGCGGTGCGACGATTCGACTTGCCCCCGATAGCGGTCTTTGAGGCTCTGCAAATCCCGGATCAATCACCGCCCCCGATCACGCCGCAACAATTTCCTCACCCGCGCCACCAACACTTTGGCGTCAAACGGCTTGAGCAAGTAATCGTCTTCATGCAATTCCAACCCACGCAGCCGATCTTCAATGCCGTCAGGCGTGGTCAGGAACAGCACGGGGGTTTCTCCGCGCTGGCGAATCGCCTGCTGCAACTTCCACGCATTCAGGCCCGGCAGCATCACGTCCAGGATCACCAGGTCGTACTCGGTGCTTTCCACAAAGCGCTGCGCCGCCATGCCGTTGGCCGCCACTTCCACGCCGAAACCCGCTTCGCTCAGGCCCTGGGCCATGCGTTGCGCCAGTTGCGGCTGGTCTTCCACTAACAACACCTGCATGCCTTACCTCTGGGTTTGATTACAAACCTGTCATCAAATTGTGCGGCTTTTGACCACGTCCACTGGCTACCGTGACGGTCTGCCTTTTGGAGCCCTCACCATGTTTCGCACTGCCTTGTTCCTGAGCCTCGCCGTGGCGACTGCCGCCCAGGCCACGCCGCAACTGCCACGTCACGCCGAGCTGGATCTGCGCACCGCGCGCCAATTGGCCGATGCCGGCCTGGCGCACTGCACCGCCGCGCTGACCGTGCTCGACCGTGGCGGCAACCTGTTGCTGAGCCTGCGAGCCGACGGCGTCGGCCCACACAACAGCCTCGCCAGCCAGCGCAAGGCCTACACGGCGTTATCGAGCAAAACCCCAACCCGGCTGTTCGCCGAGCGCGCGCGCAACAACCCCGAGGCCGCCAACCTTAACAGCTTGCCCGAGTTGCTGTTGCTCGGCGGCGGCGTGCCGCTGTTTGCCGACGCCGAGCTGGTCGGCGCGCTGGGCATCGCCGGTGCCGGCGGCGCCGCGCAGGACGAAGCCTGCGCCGTACAGGCCGCCGAGCAACTGGGCCTGAAAATCACCCCATGATTACCCCTGTCAAAAAGGACTTCACGATGAAAACCCTCAGCATGACCCTCGCCGCCCTCAGCCTGAGCGGCCTGTGCACCCTGGCCATGGCCGCCGGCAACCCGCTGAGCGTGCATGTGCTCAACCTGGAAAACGGCCTGCCCAGCGCCGGCGTCAACGTCACCCTGGAAGAACACGTGGGCGACCAATGGCAATCGCTGTCCCAAGGCGTGACCAACGAACAGGGACGCATCGCCGAACTGTTTCCCGCTGATCGCAGCATGAAGCCGGGCGAGTACCGCGTGGTGTTCAAGACCGGCGACTATTACAAGAAGGCCAACCGCGAAACCTTCTTCCCCGAAGTGCCGGTGATTTTCCAGGTCAAGCAGGCCGATCAGCACTACCACATCCCGCTGCTGCTCAGCCCTTATGGCTTCTCCACCTATCGCGGTTCATAGGCCGGCAGCCAGCCGCAGGCCATTGAGGTCGAGAATCTCGATGGCCCCGTAGCTCAGGCCGAGCACGCCCTGTTGCTCCAGTGCCCTGAGCAGGCTGTTGGTGGTCTGGCGCGACAGGCCGAGCATCGCCGCCAGGTCCTCCTGGGGCAGTTGCAACACCCGGCGCGCCTGCGTTCGCTCACCGTAGCCCTGAGCAATCATCAGCAGCCGATGGGCCAGCCGCGCCGACGCGGGCATCAGGCTCATCTGTTCGATATTGATCAACGACAGGCGCAGCTTGTGGCTCATCAACAGGGCCACATCGCGCCAATACGCCGGGTGCCGCTCGAGCATGCCAAGCATCGCCGCCTGCGGCACCTGCGCCAGCGTGCAAGGGCCCGTGGCGAGCGCATCGTGGGTGCGCGGCAGGTTGTCGAAAAGGCAGATCTCGCCGAACCAGTGAGGCGTCTCCACCAGGCTCAGCACCGCTTCCTTGCCCTGGGCATTCACCGCGCTGATGCGCACCGCCCCTTCCAGCACCGCATACAGGCCACACGGTGGATCGCCGCGCTTGAACAGAAACTGCCCCGCCGTCAGCGTGCGCACCCGCGCCGCCGCCAGCAGGCTATGCTGCAAGTCTGCAGGCAGATGGCCAAACCAGTGGCCGCCGGCCAGGTGCGCGTGCCATTTGCCTGTGTCCATGGGAACTCCGAAGATTGTCGCCCAGTTGACAGTTAGGCGCCGACTGACAGGGCATGATCAAACATCCTACAGGAGGAACAACAATGAAAAGCCTCGTCGACCACCTCAGTCAATACGCCGCCTACCACCGCGACCCACGCAATATCGCCAGCCATTTCATCGGCATTCCCTTGATCGTGGTAGCGGTCGCCGTGCTGCTGTCACGCCCCGAATGGACGGTGGGCGCGCTGTGGATTTCCCCGGCGGTGCTGCTGGCGCTATTTTCGGCGTGGTTTTACCTGCGCCTGGAACTGGCCCTGGGAATCTTGATGACGCTGCTGATGGGTTTGTCGGTATGGGCCGGCCACGTGCTGGCGGCGCAGAGCACGACGGTGTGGTTGAGCAGCGGTATCGGAATGTTTGTGGTGGGCTGGGTGATTCAGTTTGTCGGGCATTACTACGAAGGCCGGAAGCCGGCGTTCGTTGATGATGTATCCGGGCTGATCGTGGGGCCGTTGTTTGTGGTGGCGGAGCTGGCGTTTGCGCTGGGGTTGCGCCAGGCGCTGAAGCAGCAGATTGAGCAACGCTCAGGCCCGGTGGCACGCCGCGATCTCAAACCCAGCGGGATCTAAATGTGGGAGGGGGCTTGCCCCCGATTGATCGTTCCCACGCTCTGCGTGGGAATGCAGCCCAGGACGCTCCGCGTCCAAAGCGTGACGCAGAGCGTCACCAGAGGCATTCCCACGCAGAGCGTGGGAACGATCGGTTCCGGGGTGTGCTCAGGCTTTTTGCCAGACCTTGGGTTTGAAGAACAGGGTCTCGCCACGGGTCAGGCCGGTCAGGCTGTCGTGGTCCTTCACCACTTCGGCTTCGATCAGCTCGGGCTGGCCTTCGACCTTCAGGGTCACGCGAGTAGTCGCGCCCAGCGGCCGGATGTCCCGTACCTCAGCTGCGTGGTGATCTTCAAGCTCATGCCGCGACAGCGACACCTCGTGCGGGCGGAACAGCAGGTGTTTGTCCTCGCCCAGATGCAAGCGGTTGGAGTCGCCCAGGAAGTGGTACACAAAGTCGCTGGCCGGGTTTTCGTAGACGTCGCCCGGTGAGCCGATCTGCTCGATCACGCCCTTGTTCATCACCACGATACGGTCGGCGACTTCCATGGCCTCTTCCTGGTCGTGGGTGACGAACACCGAGGTCAGGTTGATATCTTCATGCAGGCGCGCCAGCCAGCGGCGCAGCTCTTTGCGCACCTTGGCATCGAGGGCGCCGAAGGGCTCGTCCAGCAGCAGCACCTTGGGCTCCACCGCCAGGGCGCGGGCCAGGGCGATACGCTGGCGCTGGCCGCCGGAGAGTTGTTCCGGGTAACGGTCAGACAGCCAGTCGAGCTGCACCATGTTCAGCAACTCGTGAACCTTGCTCGCGATCTGGCTTTCGGTCGGGCGCTGGTTTTTCGGCTTCATGCGCAGGCCGAAAGCAACGTTGTCGAACACGGTCATGTGGCGGAACAGCGCGTAGTGCTGGAACACAAAGCCCACATTGCGATCACGCACATCGTGACCGGAGACGTCCTCGCCGTGGAACACGATGCTGCCGGCATCCGGGGTTTCCAGGCCTGCAATGATGCGCAGCAAGGTGGTCTTGCCGCAGCCGGAGGGGCCCAGCAACGCCACCAGCTCGCCACTCTGGATATCCAGGTTGATGCTGTCCAGGGCCTTGAAAGCGTTGAAGTTCTTGCTGACATTACGGACTTCGATCGACATGACTTATTCCTCACCGGCGCTGTTGCGCAGGCGGTTGATTCGGTTCTCGCTCCACTGCTTGAGCAGCAGGATGAAGAGCGCCAGGATCAGCAACAGGCTGGCCACCGCGAAGGCGGCGACGTGGTTGTATTCGTTGTAGAGAATCTCGACATGCAGCGGCAGCGTGTTGGTGACGCCGCGGATATGGCCGGACACCACCGACACCGCGCCGAACTCCCCCATGGCCCGCGCCGTGCAGAGCACCACGCCGTAGATCAGGCCCCACTTGATGTTCGGGACGGTGACATGCCAGAACATCTGCCAGCCGTTGGCACCGAGCAGGCGCGCGGCTTCTTCTTCCTGGGTGCCCTGCTCCTGCATCAGCGGGATCAGCTCACGGGCCACGAACGGCACGGTGACGAAGATGGTCGCCAGCACGATGCCGGGCAAGGCGAACACAATCTGGATGTCGTGGTCCTGCAACCAGGGGCCGAAGAAGCCCTGGGCGCCGAACATCAGCACGTAGACCAGGCCTGCGATCACCGGGGACACCGAGAACGGCAAGTCGATCAGCGTCACCAGGATGCTTTTGCCACGGAATGAATATTTGCTTACGCACCACGCGGCGCTGACGCCAAACACCAGGTTGAGCGGCACGGAGATCACCACGGCGATCACCGTGAGTTTCAACGCCGACAGCGCATCCGGTTCAAGGATCGCGGTGAAGAACGCGCCAAGGCCGTTCTTCAGGCCCTGGGACACCACGATCAGCAGCGGCAGCAGCAGGAACAGGGCAAACACCAGCCAGCCAAGGCCGATCAGGACGCGTCGCGAGGTCGCGCTGCCACGCCGGGCGGCGTTGGCCGAGGACGCGGCGGATATAGACGATTGGGACATGTTCCGCGCCTCCTTATGGACGTTCGATGCGCCGCTGCAACAAGTTGATCAGCAGCAGCAGGACAAAGGAAACCACCAGCATCAGCACCCCGATAGAGGTGGCGCCACGGTAGTCGTACTGGTCGAGTTTGACCATGATCAGCAACGGCAGGATTTCGGTTTTCATCGGCATGTTGCCGGCGATGAAAATCACCGAGCCGTACTCACCGACGCCCCGGGCGAACGCCAGCGCGAAACCGGTCAGCCAGGCCGGCAACAGGGCCGGTACGAGGATATGGCGGAACACTTGCAATGGCTTGGCGCCCAGGCAGGCGGCGGCCTCTTCGACTTCCCGGGGGATATCGGCCAGTACCGGCTGCACGGTGCGCACCACGAACGGCAAGGTCACGAAGGTCAGCGCCAGGGTGATACCCAGCGGCGTATAGGCGATCTTGAAACCCAGGTCGGCGGCGAACTGGCCCACCAGGCCGTTGGGCGCATACAGCGCGGTCAGCGCGATACCGGCCACGGCGGTGGGCAAGGCGAACGGCAGGTCGATCATCGCATCGATGACCTTGCGGCCGGGGAAGGTGTAGCGCACCAGCACCCAGGCCAGCAGCGTGCCGATCACGCCGTTGATCAGCGCGGCGTACAAGGCGGTGCTGAAGCTCAATTTCAACGCCGCCAACACGCGGGGCGCGGAGATGATGGCCCAGAACTGATCCCAGGTGAGTTGAGCGGCGTGTACAAACATCGCCGCCAGGGGGATGAGTACGATCAGGCTGAGGTACACCACGGTGTAGCCCAGCGTCAGCCCGAAGCCGGGTATGACGGGGGAAATACGACGCGACATAGGAGTCCTTGGTTAAAGGGTAGAAACCACTGTAGGAGCGAGCTTGCTCGCGAAAGAATCAAGGGCACCGCGCTCATTCAGAATGTACGCGTTATCGTTGACGACCTTCGCGAGCAAGCTCGCTCCTACAGGTACTTTGGTTTATTGCGCCGTGTAGATCTGGTCGAACACGCCACCGTCGTTAAAGAACTTCGGTTGGGCAGTTTTCCAGCCGCCGAAGTCTTTGTCGATGGTAACCAGGTCCAGTTCAGGGAACTGTTGAGCGTATTTGGCGGCGACTTTCGCATCGCGTGGGCGGTAGAAGTTTTTCGCCGCAATCTCCTGGCCAGCCGGGCTGTACAGGTGCTTGAGGTATTCGGTGGCGATCTCGGTATTGCCCTTTTTCTCGGCGTTCTTGTCGACCACAGCCACCGGCGGCTCCGCGAGGATCGACAGGGACGGCACGACGATGTCGAACTTGTCGGCGCCGCCGTCTTCCTTGAGCGCCAGGAACGCTTCGTTTTCCCAGGCCAGCAGCACGTCGCCCTGACCGTTGTTGACGAAGGTGATGGTGGAACCGCGCGCGCCGGTGTCGAGGATCGGCACGTGCTTGAACAGCTCTTTAACGTATTCCTGGGCCTTGGCTTCGCTGCCGCCGGTCTTCAGGCCATAGGCCCAGGCGGCGAGGAAGTTCCAGCGCGCACCGCCGGAGGTTTTCGGATTAGGCGTGATCACCGACACGTCTTTCTTGATCAGGTCGCCCCAGTCCTTGATGCCTTTGGGGTTGCCCTTGCGCACCAGGAACACGATGGTCGAGGTGTACGGGGTGCTGGCGTCCGGCAGGCGGGTTTGCCAGTTTTCCGGCAGGGTCTTGCCCAGCTTGGCGATTTCGTCGATGTCGCCGGCCAGGGCCAGGGTCACCACATCGGCGCGCAGGCCGTCGATCACCGCGCGGCCTTGCTTGCCCGAACCACCGTGGGATTGCTGGATCTTGACGTTGTCGCCCGGGTGGGACTGTTTCCAGAAGCTGGTGAACTCAGCGTTGTAGTCCTGGTACAGCTCACGGGTGGGGTCGTACGAGACGTTAAGTAACTCGTAGTCCTTGGCAACGGCGGAACCGGCAAACACGGCACTGGCCAGCGCGGCCAGGGCGTAACGGCGAATCGACGACATAGAAGCTCCTGAAAATTCTTGAGTGTTGGCTTTTTTTATAATTGCGGGTCTATCGCCGTTGCTGCTCAGCTCGGTTTGTTACCCGGGTTCTGCAGGCGGAATTTTTCCTTGCGTTCGATCTGTACCACTTGAGCGTTATGTACGGTGATTTCCACCGCGCCAAACCGCAGATCGCGCAGGGCGCTCTGGATCTCACGCAAAATGGCTGCTTCGTCCTGGCCGTCGACGCTACGTAGAGATGCGCTCATGGTCTCGCTCCTGAAATGAATAGTGCCTGGCAGTGGCGGCACTGCTTGCGGCGTGAGAGCGATAGTAGATAAGCGGGGATATTCTTAAAAATACTATTTAAGAATGTTTATATAACCAGAAAGAATTTTCTGGTGGGACGTGGGGTTGCGCGTGGGTTTTGAATCACAGCACTGAAATAAAGCCTTGTGGAGTTCCAATGTGGGAGGGGGCTTGCCCCCGATAGCGGTGTGTCAGGTTAGTCAGTCTTGGCTGACACACTGCCATCGGGGGCAAGCCCCCTCCCACATTTGGACTGCATTTCAATCCCGGATGGCGGGTGCTTGTGCCCAATTGATCTCATCGGCCGGCACCGGCTTTCCAAACCAGTACCCCTGCCCCATGTCGCATTCCTGGTCCAGCAGGAAGCGGGCCTGCTCCACCTGCTCGATCCCTTCGGCATGCACCTGCATGCCCATGCTTTTCGCCAGGGCGATGACCACGCGCACGATGGCGGCGTCGTCTTCATCCCACGGCAGGCCTGCGACAAAGCCCTGATCGATCTTGAGTTTCTGCACCGGCAGGCGCTTGAGGCGCAGCAGCGAGGAATAGCCGGTGCCGAAGTCGTCGATGGCCAGGCGCAACCCCAGCTCGCGCAGGCGGTGCAGCTGTTCAAGGGCCACTTCCGGGTCGTCCATCACCGCGCTTTCGGTGACTTCCAGCTCAAGGAAGGCCGGGTCCAGGCCTGTATCGTGAAGCACCTGGCCCACGTGTTCGTAGAGTTCGCGCCGGGCAAACAACCGGCTGGACACGTTGATCGCGATAAACCCCAACGGCGCGCCGTCCGCCAGCCACTGGCACATCTGGCGGCAGGCTTGGTTCATCACCCAGGCATCGATGTCGGCGATCAACCCGGTGCGCTCGGCGATAGGGATAAATTCCCCCGGCGGCACCAGGCCGCGTTCCGGGTGCTGCCAGCGCACCAGCGCTTCGACGCCAATCAGGCGGCCGTCCTGCAGGCCGTGCACCGGCTGGTAGTAGACGCGCAGTTCCTGTTGCTCAAGGGCGCGGCGCAGTTCGCTGGCGATTTCCACCCGGTTCTGTGCGTGAGCCGTCAGTTCCTCGGTGTACAGGGCGTAGCCTTCACGGCCCGCATGCTTGGCCTTGAACAGCGCCGAATCGGCGTTGCGCAGCAATTGCTCGGCGCTCAGCGCATCGCTGGGGAACAGGCTGATGCCGATGCTGGCGCTGATAAACAGCTGGTTGCCGTCGAACACAAACGGCTCCTTCATGGCGTCGAGCATGCGCTGCGCCAGGGCCGCCGCCTGCATCACCTGCGGGCAACTCTCCGCCAATACGGCGAACTCGTCGCCGCCCAGGCGCGCCAGGGTCACCCCAGGCCTGAACAGCCCCTTCAGACGCTCGGCCACCAGCTTGAGCAGTTGATCGCCCACATTGTGGCCCAGGCTGTCATTGATGATCTTGAAGTGGTCCAGGTCCAGCAGCAGCAATGCACAGCCGCGTTTGTGCACTTGCGCCGAGGCCAGGGCCTGCTCGGCGCGGTCGGTGAACAGCAGGCGGTTGGGCAGATCGGTCAGCGGGTCGTGATGGGCCAGGTGCGCCAGTTCGTGTTCGGAGTCCTTGATGGCGCTGATGTCCGAGAACACCGCGACATAGTGGCTGATGCGCCCTTGCTCATCGCGGATGACGCGGATGGTTTGCCACTGTGGGTAAATTTCTCCGCTTTGGCGTCGGTTCCAGATTTCGCCGCTCCATTCACCGCTGCGCTCGAGGGTCTGGAACATCTGCCGATAAAAATTCGACGAATGGCGCCCGGACTTGAACAGGCTGGGGGGCTTGCCCATGACGTCTTCGCGCCGGTAGCCGGTGATCTCCATGAACGCCCGATTGACGTGCACGATCAGGCCTCGGGCATCGGTGACCAGCACCCCTTCACGGGTGCAATCAAACACCGCAGCGGCCTGTTGCAGGCGCTCATGGTTTTCTTTCAGGGGTTGTTGCAGCTGGTGGACACGGGCGAAACGCACGCCCATCAGGTAGATAGCCAGCGCGCTCAGGCCCACCCAGACATAGCCGCGCAGTTGCAGCCAATGCGCCAACGCCCGGGGTTCATCGATAAAGTTGATCAATAAGTGGTGGCTGAGCCTGAGCCATACAATGGAAATCAGCAGGTATACCAGCCCCGCACGTAGGGCTCCTCGGTATGTAAACAGCATATGGTCAGTAATCCTTACCAAAAAACAGAATCGCCCTACGAAGGCTGAGGATTATAGAATAAGAAACATCCAGTCACTCCTATCTGAAAGAGCGGCTGGTTTTCTCTGTAGGCTTAGTGATAATGCGTGAGCTGTTCTTTACTTTATCTGAGGGCCATACAGCCTATGTGGTACAACGGTTTTCTTGACCTGTCAGCCTGGCAACTGGTGGCAGTCACGCTGTTGATGACCCACGTGACCATTATTGGGGTCACGGTCTATCTGCACCGTTATTCAGCCCATCGCTCGCTAGAGCTCAATGCCGGCCTGAAACACTTCTTCCGCTTCTGGCTGTGGCTGACCACGGCGCAGAACACCCGCGAGTGGACCGCTATCCACCGCAAGCACCACGCCAAATGCGAAACCGTCGATGACCCCCACAGCCCGGTGATCAAGGGCCTGTCCACCGTGCTGCGCAAAGGCGCCGAGCTGTACCGCGCCGAGGCGGAAAACCCCGAGACCCTGCGCATCTACGGCAAGAACTGCCCGGACGACTGGATCGAACGCAACCTGTACACGCGTTTCCCGCTGCTGGGCGTGGCGCTCATGGGCGTGATCGACCTGCTGCTGTTCGGCACCATCGGCATCACCATCTGGGCGATCCAGATGATGTGGATTCCGTTCTGGGCCGCCGGTGTGATCAACGGCCTGGGCCATGCCGTGGGCTATCGCAACTTCGAATGCCGCGATGCCGCCACCAACCTGGTGCCATGGGGCATCATCGTGGGCGGTGAAGAGCTGCACAACAACCATCACACCTACCCCAACTCGGCCAAGTTGTCGGTCAAGAAATGGGAGTTCGACCTGGGCTGGGCCTGGATCAAGGTGTTCAGCTTCCTGCGCCTGGCCAAGGTGCAGCGCGTCGCACCGATCGCCCACCGCGTCGAAGGCAAGGGCCACCTGGACATGGACACCGCCATGGCGATCCTCAACAACCGCTTCCAGATCATGGCCCAATACCGCAAATTGGTCATCGGCCCGCTGGTCAAGCAGGAGCTGGAGAAAGTCGATCACTCGGTCCGCCACCAGTTCCACCGCGCCAAGCGCCTGTTGTCGCGGGAAACCAGCCTGCTGAGCGATCGCCACCATGTGCGCATCCAAAGCATGCTGGAGCACAGCCAGGCACTGAGCGTGATCTACGAGAAGCGTCTGGCGCTGCAGCAGATCTGGCTCAAGACCAGCACCAACGGCCACGACATGCTCGCGGCGATCAAGGAATGGGTACATGAAGCCGAAGCCAGCGGTATCCAATCCCTGCGCGATTTTGCCCACCAATTGAAGACCTATTCACTGCGCCCTGCAGGGGTCTGACGCGACGGCGGGAGGGCTCGCCCTCCCGCACATTGGCTTTCTGACGCCATTTTCCGGGCACCGCCAATCGAGCCCGATCACGGAACTTCACCGCAATTCCCCTCTCTCAAAGAACACTTCGCCATCATGGTGACCGCTTGTAGTGACCGCTGTTCCATCCTGCGGCGCGCCCAGAGAGAGTTGTTCCGATGGTTCACGAAAAGCCCTGCACGCCTGATGTGTCCTCTGCCCAGCCACCGCGCCCGGCGGCCGCGTCGACGCTGTTGGCGCTGATGCATGCCCAGGGTGAGGTCGAGCGCCTGAGTGCGCGTGAGCAGCTGCTCAGCTCGCTGCTGGTGAGCGTGAACGCCGTGCTGTGGGCCATCGATTGGGAAACCCGTCGCGTGCTGTACGTCAGCCCCGCCTACGAACGGATATTCGGCCGCAGCGCCGGTTTGCTCCTGGCCGACCATCGGGAATGGCGCAACAGCATCCACCCCGAAGACCTCGACTATGCCGAACACAGCCTGGCCCGTGTATTGGAGCAGGGCGCCGTGGAAGACCGCGAATACCGCATCGTCACGCTCGACGGGCAGATCCGCTGGCTCAGTGACAAGTGCTACATCAACCAGCAGGCCGAGCCGGGCAAGCCGATGATCGTCGTGGGCATCGCCGAGGACATCACCGAAAAAAAGCACCTGGAGCTGGAACTGCATCGCCTGGCCACCACCGATGTGCTGACCCAGAGCAGCAACCGCCGGCACTTCTTCGAGCTCGCCAACCAGGCCTTTGACAGCGCCTGTGCGCAGGGCACGCCGCTGGCATTCCTGCTGCTGGACATCGACGATTTCAAAGACATCAACGACACCTACGGCCATCTGGAAGGCGACCAAGTGCTGCGGCGCATCGCTGAAAGCGGGCGTGGCGTGTTGCGCCGTGGCGACCTGTTCGGGCGCATCGGTGGCGAAGAATTCGCCGCCGTACTGCCCGGCTGCGCCCCGGAGATGGCTTTGCAGGTGGCCGAGCGACTGGGCAAGGAAATCCAGGCGCTGAGTTTCAGTGTCGAAGGCCACGCGTTTACCGTGACGGTCAGCCAGGGATTGACCAGCCTGCGCGAAGATGACTCAACCCTGGACAAACTGTTCGGCCGCGCCGATGCGGCGATGTATGAGGCCAAGCGTCAGGGCAAGAACCGCGTGATTGCGGGTTAGGTCGGGGCCAATACGGGGCTTGCCCGCAGCTTTTTTCAAGGTCTCTATTCCACACTGCGCAGCTTGCGCCAAAACGCATTTTGCGCTTGGGCCACAACAATCACTCATAGCATTTTCTCCGTAGGACGACCGTCGAAAGATGGCAGCCCCGCGCTCCAGCCGACTCCCAACCCTCACCACAAAGATCTACCCCCCCGCCACCTCCTCGCGGTACTAAATTCATTCGCCATTGCCGCCGGTCATTCCTCCCGACCGGCCAGACTCTGGAGCATGAACCATGACCATCGGATCCACCTACGACTACCCCGCCCTGGTCGCCAAGCACTTAACAGCCCACGCCCCATCGTCATGGCGAGGCCGGTTCCCAAGTCCTCCGGACTTGTGCTTCAACTATCGCAAATTGGTCGAACAAGATTTTGGCATCGCCCAGGCAACCCAACCCGATTACAAAATCTGCATCGTTGGCGCTGGCATCACCGGATTGACCGCTGCGCGCGAATTACTCCGGTGCGGATTCAACAACGTCACATTGTTGGAACAGTCTCACCGGGTTGGCGGGCGTCACCTATCGATGCTCAATCGCAGCCAATCTCCACTGCTGGGCCAGACCCCCTTCGAGATGGGCGCCATGCGCATGCCCATGTTCAATCAGGCAGGTGAATCGCCTTTAGATGGGCAATCGCTGCTGGCCTACTATTGCAAACTCTTTGAACTGCAGCTGTCCGACTTTCCCAACCCAGGCACATCGCATGTACGCAACACCGGCATTTACCTGCGCGAAGGGTTACTTGAGGGAACGCCACAGCCACAGATGCTTATCTGGAAAAACCCGCAAGGCCACACGCCACCTCCAACAGAAAAATTGCAGGAGGTGTATGCCAAGTGGTGCCGTTTTGCCGATCAGATGACGCACGAAGTCGCCCAGATGTATGGCACGCCACTATGGGAATCCTTATGGGCCGCTATCGTCGCACGTTACCAAAGCCTGTCCTTTCGTGACTTGGTGGCGTTGGCGAGCGTTACGTGGAGCACCCGTACTCCTGAGGACTTTGGCGGTCTCGGCATGACCCAGGAAGAGTCCACCCTTTTCTATTCCATCGGTATCGGCGATGGCAGTTGGGGGGCGTTTTATGACGTGTGCTGCCTCTACCCTTTACGTACTGCGATCTTCGGTTTCAGCAGTCAACTCCAACTGGTGCATGGGCGCGTCGGCATTAACGGCAATCCCGCTCCGTCACCTTATCTAGGGGAAACCACCCTCAAAGACTGCAATGACTTGCCGTTCGATGCGCCGCGTTACCTGGGGCTAACGGCACTGGACGAGTGCCTGCTTTTTATGGAGGCCAAGTTAGACGGCAAGTCCTTCTATGATCACAGTCGGCAACGCGGGAAGGGCTTTCTTACCGACACCTCAGTGACTCGCTTGACCAAGCTTGAAAACGGCCAAATCCGCTTGACCTATGACTGGCAGGTCAGCAGTCCCACAACCACATCAGAACGCCATGAAGATTTCGATGCCGTGATCATGACACTGCCATCCTGGATTATCGAAACACACATTCAGCTGGAAAACTTCAGCCAGGCGATGCTGCCGTATTCCGTCACCAATGCTTACAAAACCGCCCACTGGGAAACCAGTTGCAAGGTCTATGCGCCGCTCAAGAAAAGCTTTCTGTCGAAAAACAAAAAAATCCCCCAGATCATGGTCACCGACAGTTTTATCCACGATGTGTACACCTACCGCTACCACAACGCCTATCCCTATGACTGCATCTTGCTCAGTTACACCTGGGAGGATGACGCGACCAAACTGGCTTCTTTCGACGACCAAACCTTGGTCGATAAGTGCGTCACGGAACTGGACCGCATCCTCTTACGCAGCGCCAATATCAAAACGGCGATATCGCCCTACATCGACAAACAAAACGCCATCGTCCAACGCTGGGTGACCGACAAGAACGCACTAGGGTGCGCCAAGCTCTATCGCGCGGGGACCTACTACGACGCAGTCAGCTTGATGCAGTACAACCGGGACTATGCCCATGTCAGCGGCCTTTATCTGGCCGGGGAATCGTTTTCCGTGGATGCGGGCTGGACCGAGCCGTGCCTACGTGGCGCCGTCGACGCAGTGATCAACCTCTGCAGTACCACCCTCGCCAAGTTCAATGGGGGCTTTACCCTGGATGAATATCCCCGGTACCAAGGGCCGCCAAATCGATAGAGCAGCTGCCTACGACCCTAAAGGAAACAGCCTACTGACGCACAAGCAAAAAAGACTTTCTATTAAACGCCCACCTGATCCGGTGGGCTCATAACAATAAAAAGAGGTCTATACGATGAACGATTCCACGAGCCCGGTACGCGTCGCCGTTGTGCAATTTGATCCGCAAGTCGGTACCCACAATCGCGCCTCCAACCTTGAAACCAGCCTCAGCCTTGCCCTGCAAGCGGTGAACAATGGCGCCAATCTGATTGTGCTTCCGGAGTTGGCCAATACCGGTTATCTATTCAACAATCGCCATGATGCCTATCTACATGCCGAACCCGTTCCAGGCGGTCCCAGCCTGCGGGCGTGGATGGACTTCGCCCAGGCTCACCAAATACATCTTGTGGCGGGCCTGGCCGAGCGCGAAGGCATGCAGCTGTTCGACACGGCAGTGCTGCTGGGCCCCGATGGCCTGATTGGCAAATACCGCAAGGCCCACCTCTGGAACAAGGAAAAACTCTGGTTCACCCCTGGCAACCTTGGATTCCCCGTATTTGAAACATCCATAGGCCGCATAGGCTTACTGATCTGCTGGGACATCTGGTTCCCCGAAGTCCCACGCATACTGACCCAGCAAGGCGCCGACATCATTTGCAGCCTGAACAACTGGGTGTGGACCCCGCCGCCCCTGTTCGACGAAGCGGGCAAATGCATGGCCTCTTACCTGACCATGACCGCCGCCCACGCCAACAACGTGTTCATTGCTGCCGCCAACCGCATCGGGGAAGAACAGGATGCGCGTTACCTGGGGTGCTCGCTGATTGCCGGCACCAACGGTTGGCCCATCGGCAAAATCGCCTCATCCGACGAGCAAGCGATCATTTACGCCGACATCGACTTGTCCAGCGCCCGCAGCGCGCCGATCTGGAACAGCCTTAACGACCTGCAACGGGATCGCCGGAGCGACCTGTATGACACGATGCTCGGCTACCACCTTCACCCGTGCCTGCCACGCTGACGGAGGGTCGATCATGGATTACATACCCACAAAAGTGTCATCGGACTCATCTGTTCGCCACCTTGTCATGCTGATCTCGGCCACGCTCATCCTGGTCGCGTCACTCACTGCGTTGTCGGTGTCTTACTCCACCTCGGCACCGGTACTCTGGCCAGGTTACAACGACATGATGGACAGCCTGCCCTCGCCAATAGCGTGGTTACGTTGGGTGGTCGGCGATATCAGCGAAGTGGCCTTCTACAAACACGAGTTCGCATCACTCGGTCTGCTGCTCGGTGGTGCTTTCGGTTACTGGGCCAGTCGGTACGCGCAAGCCTGGCAAGGCTTCAGCATCGCCTACGGCACGGGGCTCTGGCCTTGGTTGGTGACCAGTTCATTGCTGGGACTGCTGCTGAGCAACGCGATCTGGGGCTGGACCCTGACAGCGGATTCCTGGCAACCAACGTTCGCTGCATTTGTGTCACTTCCGGCGGCCATGGTGTTGCTGTTTGGCGGGGGATGGAAGGTCACGCTCAACGGCGCCTTGCTCGGCGCGATTTTGGTGACGCCGAGCTGCCTGTTGATGGTCAACTACCTCTGTATTCCCCTGGGTTTGCCAGTGGTGATTGGCAATGTCCTGGGCATGGCGTTAGGTAGCGTGGTCGCATTTTTACTCTGCCGCGCACTTCCGGCGCTGGTCAGCCGTGCAACTGAAACCAAGGCCGGCATCCCTCCCCCCGCCCCGCTGAAAACACCCGACTACGGCATACGCTGGACGTTACGTCGCGTGCTGGCGGACTTCTCCGAAGCCCCATTCTTTGGCAATGAGTGGGCCAGCCTGGGTTTGCTCGCCGGGGTATTGCTGGCCTATGCATTAAATCCAATGAGCCCCGCTTATGGATCTGGATGGTTGCCACACCTGATTGCAGGTCAAGCGCTGACTTCTCTGATCGGCATCATCCTGTGGCGCCGGCAATGGCGCGAGCGTGGTTGGTACCCAACCTATGTACCTCTCGTGTCTGTGGTGCCCGCTGCCGTCTTGACCTATGGCGGAAACGCGACAGTGATTGTAACCAGCGCATTGTTGGGAGCCCTGATCGCCCCGCCGCTGGCCTGCGCAATTGCCGGGCGCCTGCCTGACTACATGCATCCGTATATCGGCAACGTATTGTCCATGGCGATCAGTACGGTGTTGATCGTACCTTTGATCGGTATGGTGATTGCGGATTAACGCATCAGAATGGGCTGGTTTCCTGGTGCGTCACCTGCATCAGCGCCAAGGCAATGGCGTGGATCTGGCCCCGCATCCACAGTGCGTTTAATCAGACCTGCAGAATGCCCTGCGCACCGTAATACACACCTGCAACCTGGCCTACGATGGCGGCAGTGATGCCTGCATCGTCGCCCAGGTTCGCAGCCGCCAACCCCGGAGCGCGCAGACTAAACCTGCAGCGCCGCCAGCCACGCCAACAACTTTTCATCCTGGTTCGGGCCAGCAATGATTTGCAACCCGCAGGGCAGACCATCCACGGTGCCAGCGGGGACATTGATGGCGGGTAAACCAAGCAGGTTCCAGACGCTCGTCAAGCCATTGATGGCCTCTCGAATGGGATGTTCAACGCCGTTGACAGTGACGCTCTTGAGACCAAACCGTGGTGGCGCAATCGCGGTAGATGGCATTACCAGCAAATCAGTTGTTTCGAATAGTTCAGCCACTTGGCTCTGCAGCAACTTGCGGCTTCCCAGCGCATTCAGATACTGCCAGGCGCTAATCGCTTTGCCGGATGCGAGGCGAGTTCTCAGCTCACTGCTGAAATGGCTGCCCTCATCCTCCAGGTACGCACTGTGCACGGCGTAAGCCTCGGCGAGCAGAATGGTTTTAAAAGCACTTTGAACCGCTGGAATCAGCGCTTCGAAATCGGCGGCACGTTGTCCGGTATCAAATATCGCGTGGAATCGTGCACGGCAGCATGCAAGCACGCGCTCGTCCACATCGTGGATCGCCTTGGGGTCCACCCATACCGCCCGAGGTTTGTCGGCAGGTTTCACGCAGCTTATTGGCGAGACGCTGAGTACATCCAGCAGTATGGCAATGTCTTCTACACATTGTGCCAGTGGACCGACATGATCCAGGGTGGCGCTGACAGGGTAAACCCCCTCGAGAGAAATGCGCCCGTAACTAGGCTTGAGCCCAACCACGCCACAAAAAGACGCTGGAATACGAATGGACCCTGCGGTATCAGTGCCGATCGCGATGGGGACCATCCCCCCGGCAACCGCTGCGGCACTCCCTGCGCTGGACCCACCCGTGACCCTGTTCAGGTCGTGAGGATTGTGAGACGGCCCCTGAAATGAAAATTCGCCCGTTGGGCCGAGCGCAAACTCACTGGTCAGCGTTTTACCAACCACCACCGCCCCGGCTGCCCTGAGCAGGGCGACACAACGCGCATCAGTCGTAGGCCAGTGGTTTTGAAACAGGTGAGAACCATACGTCGTAGGCATACCCCGAGTATCGATGTTGTCCTTGATTGCGATGGGGATACCGTGCAGCGGCCCGCGATACTGACCCTCGTCGATCTCCCTATCGAGCAATTGTGCGGTGTGGAGTGCCTCAGCCACGTTAAGCGAGACGAAGGCATTGATCGCAGGGTTCTGTTGATGGATAGCGTCCAACGCCGCCTGAGTGAGTTGAACGCAACGTACCTCTTGGTTGCGCACCTGTCGGGAAAGCTCTGCGACAGTTTTGCCCTGGAAGAAGCCATGAGGTTGAGCCATGAGTGAAAAACCTCCTGCACATACGGGTGGATAGCAGGAACTCTGCCTGATCCGCAGGCAGATGTATGTCATCCGCTTCGCATAATGAGTTGGGATGAGCCCGTCAGATAAAGACACCGGCAGGAAAGCCTCGTGCGAGGTCCCATCGTCTTGCCGGCGCCAGGTCGGCCCTGCCCCGTCCTGGATGTGGTAAGAGGTGCAGCAGGCCAGCGGCAATGCCTGCACATCACGCAAGAAGCCGCCCCGTGAACAAAAAACCGCATATGCGTTTTTTGCTCAGGAGGCGGCTTCTTTGCGCAGCGAGGTGGGAGCTACTAGCTGCAAGCGTTTATTACTTGAAGCTTGTGGCTTGCCGCTTACAGCTCGGCAAAGCACTCTTCAATGATTGCCAGGCCCTTGTCCAATTGCTCGTCCGGCGAGGTCAACGGCACCAGTACACGCAACACGTTGCCGTAGGTACCGCAAGACAGCAGGATCAGGCCTTTGTCACGCGCCTTGGCCACCACCGCAGCAACGGCTGCGGCGTTCGGTTTGTGGCTGTCGCCATCTTCGAACAGTTCCACCGCGATCATCGCGCCCAGGGCACGCACTTCGCCGATCACCGGGTATTTGGCCTGGATGGCCTTGAGGCCGGTCACCAGGCGCTCGCCGACAGCCTTGCAGCGGTCCAGCAGGTGCTCTTCTTCGAACACTTCCATCACCGCCAGTGCGGCGGCGCAGGCAATCGGGCTGCCGGCATAGGTGCCGCCCAGGCCGCCCGGGGCGATGGCGTCCATGTACTCGGCCTTGCCGCACACACCGGCCAGCGGGAAGCCGCCGGCGATGGATTTGGCAAAGGTGGTCAGGTCGGCGGCAACGCCCATCTGCTCCATGGCGAAGAAGGTACCGGTACGGCCGGCACCGGTTTGCACTTCGTCGGCGATCAGCAGGATGCCGTGTTTGTCGCACAGCTCGCGCAGACGCTTCATGAACGATTTAGGCGCGACGTAGAACCCGCCCTCACCCTGCACCGGCTCGATGATGATCGCAGCGATATCACGCGGCTCGGCGTCGTTCTTGAAGATGCGCTCGATGCTGGCGATGGCGTCGTCGTCGCTCACACCGTGCAGTTCGTTCGGATACAGCGCACGGAACACACCGCCTGGCATCAGGCCCATGCCGGCCGAGTAAGGCACGACTTTGCCGGTGAGGCCCAGGGTCATCATGGTGCGGCCGTGGTAAGCGCCGGTGAAGGCGATCACCCCAGCACGGCCAGTGGCGGCGCGGGCGATTTTCACGGCGTTTTCCACCGCTTCGGAACCGGTGGTGACCAGCAGGGTTTTCTTGGCGAAATCACCTGGCACCTTGGCCGCGACTTTCTCGCAGACTTCCACGTAGGGCTCGTAGGCCAGTACCTGGAAGCAAGTGTGGGTCAGCTTGTTCAGCTGCGCGGTCACCGCCGCGATGATTTTCGGGTGCACGTGGCCGGTGTTGAGCACGGCGATACCGCCGGCGAAGTCGATGAACTCGCGACCTTCTACGTCGGTCACGGTGGCGTTCTTCGCCGATTCGGCGAAGATCGGGTGAATCTGGCCAACACCGCGCGGTACAGCGGCTTCGCGGCGTTTCATCAGGGATGCGTTGGTCTTGCTCATAAAGTCCTCATTCGCCGCTCATCGGGCGGCGTGGTTCAAGGATAGGTGACGGGGAGGCAACTACGGCAGCATGCGATGATCGACTGCCACAGCTTTCCCGGCCACTGCGAATAACGACGTGAAACACGCAAAGGGACAGCGCTCTCGTGCCCTTTGCGTCTGTTGCAATCTCTTACAGGGCTTAGATGCCCAGGCAGAGGTATTTGATTTCCAGGTAATCCTCGATCCCGTACTTGGAGCCTTCACGGCCCAGGCCCGAGGCCTTGATGCCGCCGAACGGCGCCACTTCGTTGGAGATCAACCCGGTGTTGACGCCGACCATGCCGTATTCCAGGGCTTCAGCCACACGGAACACACGGCCCAGGTCGCGGGCGTAGAAGTACGAGGCCAGGCCGAATTCGGTGTCGTTGGACATGGCGATCACTTCGGCTTCGTCTTTGAAACGGAACAGCGGCGCCAGTGGCCCGAAGGTTTCTTCCTTGGCCACAGCGGCGTTTTTCGGCACGTCGGTGAGGATGGTCGGCTCGAAGAAGTTGCCTTCCATCGCCTTGCCACCGGCCAGCAGCTTGGCGCCTTTGCTCAGGGCATCGGCAATGTGCTCTTTGACCTTGGCCACGGCTTTTTCGTCGATCAGCGGGCCAGTGGTGGTGCCTTCTTCCAGACCGTTGCCGATCTTGAGCTTGGCCACGGCCACTTTGAGTTTTTCGGCAAACGCGTCGTACACCGAATCCTGGATATACAGACGGTTGGCGCACACGCAGGTCTGACCGTTGTTGCGGTACTTGGAGATGATCGCGCCCTCGACGGCCTTATCCAGGTCAGCGTCGTCGAACACGATGAACGGCGCGTTGCCGCCCAATTCCAGGGAGACCTTCTTGATGTCCTTGGCGCATTCAGCCATCAACTGGCGACCGATCTCAGTGGAGCCGGTGAAGGACAATTTCCGCACGATCGGGTTGCTGGTCAGCTCGCCGCCGATGTCGCCGGCGCTGCCGGTGACCACGCTGAGCACGCCTTTGGGAATACCGGCACGGTGCGCCAGCTCAACCAGGGCCAGGGCCGAAAACGGCGTTTGCGAGGCCGGTTTGATCACCATGGTGCAACCAGCGGCCAGGGCCGGGCCGGCTTTGCGGGTGATCATGGCGGCGGGGAAGTTCCACGGGGTGATGGCTGCGGTCACGCCGATCGGCTGCTTGATCACGATCAAGCGCTTGTCGGGCTGGTGGCCGGGAATCACGTCACCGTAGATGCGCTTGGCTTCTTCGGCGAACCACTCGATAAAGGAGGCGGCGTAGACAATTTCACCCTTGGCTTCGGCCAGCGGCTTGCCTTGTTCGAGGGTCATCAAGCGGCCGAGGTCGTCCTGGTTTTCGATCAGCAGTTCGAACCAGCGACGCAGCTTGTTGGCGCGCTCCTTGGCGGTGAGTGCACGCCAGGCCGGCAGGGCCTTGTCGGCCGCTTCGATGGCGCGGCGGGTTTCCGCGGCGCCCATCTTTGGCACAGTACCGAGAATCTCGCCCGTGGCCGGGTTGCTGACCTTGATGGTCTGACCATTGTCCGCATCGACCCAAGCCCCATCGATGAAGGCTTGCTGGCGGAACAACTGGGTATCTTTGAGCTGCATGTAGGCTTTCCTTAACAGCACCGCGCGCACGCGGAGCGAATTAGAGTTATTGAAAGGCGCCTTGTGGGCTGCCGTCAGGGAAATCAGCCTCGGTGCGCAACATCAATAAAGCGCGCACGGGAGACAGAGCGTTTGAAATCTCAAACGAATCCTAGGATCAATGGGGGGAAGGGGCAATAGGCTGTTCGAAAAAAAGAACGTAAACGGGGCTTTTGCCGGATTTTTCTGATCAGCGTAACTGGCCCAGATTTCATTGCGTCGTTCAGTGGCGCCCAGCGCAGGGCCTCTATACGGCAGATTCCTACACTCAAACGCCCAAAGACCAGCATGGACGCCCAAGGTCGACATGGGTATGATGTCGCCCGCACAAGCATCCGTAGCTCAGCTGGATAGAGTACTGCCCTCCGAAGGCAGGGGTCGTGGGTTCGAATCCCGCCGGGTGCACCATATAGCAGTCTCGGGCTGTCTCAGACAGTCTACGAAACGCCCCAAGAAGCCCGCCCCGTGCGGGCTTTCTTGTTTCTGGCTATCCATCCCTGTCTACCCCTATAACTTCCCGCCGTGTATGCCCACGTGTATGCTTTGAGATTCCTATAACTGGAGGCATACAGGAAGTGAAGCGCACTGAAATCAAACGCCGCCCCTTAGCAGACACCACTCTTGCAGGTCTGGAGCCTGAGCACACGACGTATCGGGAGCAGGACGGGAATGGCCTGTACTTCCGGGTGAAACCTAACGGGCAGAAATCATGGGAGCTGCGCTACAAAAAGCCAGATGGAAAATGGTCTTGGCTGGGTCTCGGCGGCTACCCGGAAATCAGTGGCTCATTGGCGAGACAGAAAGCAGCTCAACTGCGGGAAGACGCATCGACCGGCAAAAATCCATTAGTGAGCAAGCAAGCTCGGAAGGTTGCAGACCAGGTTGCTGCCAACAACACCTTTGAAGCGTTAGGGCGCGAGTGGTTTGAGGCCAGACGCACAAGCTGGGAATCAGGTACGTCTCGACGAGTGCTTGGCGCACTTGAGCTGCACGTGTTCCCCGTGTTCGGCAAACGCGTATACACAGAAATACTGCCCCTGGAATGGATGGAGTTTCTACGCGGCATGGAGCAGAAGGGGATCATTGAACAAATGGGCAGAGTTCGTGCCTTTTGCAAAGAGATCTACGACCTGGCCCGCGTAACAGGACGAGCCGTCCACAACCCCCTTGAAGGTCTCAGCAAATTCCTGCAATCACGTAGCGCTGAAAACTATGCACACGTTTCGATTGAAGAACTGCCTGCGCTGCTTCGAGCGATCAGCTCCTACCCTCACGCAAAGGACGTTCGTATAGGGCTTCGCTTGCTTTCCTTATTAGCATCGCGCCCGAGCGAGATCCGAGAAGCACGCTGGTCAGAAATCGATCTTTCCAAAAAGCTATGGACGATCCCAGCCGAGCGAATGAAACGTCGTCGCGAACATGTGGTGCCCCTCTCTCGACAGGCAATTGAAGCGCTCACTGAGTTACGAACACTTACAGGTGCGTACCCTCTCCTATTTCCAGGTAGGAAAGACAGGACAATCCCCCGTAGCAACACCGTCTTTCTAATGGCGCTCCGCAGACTGGGATATGCCGGTCGGCAAACAGGACACGGCTTTCGTCACATCGCCAGCACCATACTCAATGAGCAGGGTTTCGATGAGAATCACATTGAGGCCCAGCTCTCTCATGCAAAGGAGGGTATTGCCGGAGTCTATAACAAAGCGGTGTACCTGCCTCAGCGCAGATTGATGATGCAGTGGTACGCCGATTACCTTGATGCCCTAGTGGCCGGAAATGTAGTGCAAGGTCAATTTGGGAAGGCTGTGTGAAGCCGTTAACCCTATACCCCTTCAAAAATAGTGTTACGGGTGTTACGCGCGTTACAAAAACTAATAAGTCATTGTATTTATTGAATATATTCAGCATTACACGCGCTGAAAAACTTTTGAGCACCACGTGTTACATGGAGGAGTCGTGTTACAGAACGGCCACAACCGTGACCCTGCTGGCATCGGCGTTTTTATCCGCAAATCGCTGCGTTAGCCCACTGACCTCGGGGCGTCGGGGAGACCTAAATGGACATTGAACAAGGCATCGAGGCAGAGGAGCTAGAAATTGCAGGCGTCGACGTAGCGTGCCTGGTGTGGGATCAGGACGAAGTCGAGATTGCCGTTCGCAACCTTGTGCTATTTCCGCAGTTCAACGAACACTTCAAAGATGCCTTCGATCTGATCAACACCGCTACATCGTTCTGGCTTGAGGACGGCTCCTACGCTCAGTGCGCAGAGTCGGTAACAAGAACCCTTTATCGACTTCGCGATGCAATTAGCGAGCATGCCAGTTTTGCAGAGGCAGGCTCATTGCCTAGTGTCATTCGACGGTATCTTGGGGTCAGTCATTCCGCAGCAGACTCACAGCTTGTGGCGACAATTGCCTTGGTACTGGGAACTCAGGCTGTGGAAACGCTTGCAAATTGGCTATTCGATCTTGAGCTTGCGACCTACGACATCGATGCAGATCTGATAGAACAGCTGAAACATGACTCACCCCGCCAGTACCTTGCCCTGATCGAAAAAGAGCGGGACCGCAGTAGCGGAAACGAAATCCGAGCACGAGAAAACTTCGCTACGTTGTTAGGTGAGGCGAACCAGGCTTTGTTGATGGCGAGTCTTTATCGCCAGGTGGAGCAGATGGATGTGTTTAAAAAAGGCTTCAACGCATCAAGCCTGATGCATCGAATTCTCGACGATGCCTTGTCGACAAAGGCGACGAGAAGGGGCCAAGAAGCCGGTAAGGGGAACCGAGATCCCAGCTCAGCGATACAGACCCTGGCTATGGATAGGCGGGCAAAAATCAAGGCGGCTGCTGAGCAAATCATTAACGGCCGGAGAAGTGAAAAGCGCAGTCTGACCGATGCTGAACTGACCAATCTGCTTTTCGACCAGGCGGGCCACGGCACGAAAAAAACCATTCGAGAGCACTTGATCGCTCTGGGCCTTAGACCTCTGAAATAAAAGGGAGTAGACACAGTCCACTCCCCCTCCCCTGCGTAGCGTATGACCCGTTGTCTCAATTAACAAAGGGTTAGCTCGCTATGACTACCGCAATAAAAGCAATTCCCTCGCATGACCCCTCCATGACCCTCATCCGCATGCCCGAGGTCATTTCAATCGTAGGGCTCGCACGCCCGACTATCTACAAGCTGATGCGTCAACCTGATAGCGGATTCCCGTTGCCGGTAAAGCTGAGTAACAGCAATGCCCGAAGCGCTCCGGTTGCGTGGGTATTGGGGGAAGTTCAGGCATGGACACGCGCACGCATCGCTGCCCGCGATCAGGTGGCGGCATGAAAAATCGTGTAGCCAACAGGGCCATCTTGCAGCCCTTTTCTGTACTCAGAAATGTCGGTTTCTCATCACGAGGTATGCAGCGTTTTGAACGCCACCGCACAGAGCAAAAACGCCTTAACCGGGATGTGATGGTGATGCGATGGGCAGATGGCATCTGGTGCGCATTGTCAGTTCCCTGCCAAGCCCCCCAAGCAATCATCGTCGACGAAGGCCAACAAATCGACGCCTATGAGGATGCACGCGCCTGCCTCGAAGGCGACCTCTTGCCCTTTGTTTCCCTGAGCTGGGAAGTCCATGCCTGAAACGAAAACGCCCCCGGCGGCAACCGGAGGCGTTGAGGTAAATCTACATGCCTGATCAATTTATGCCGCATCGAAAAAATCCGCAAGTCATCTGCACAGTTGCACTTTCAAAAAACGGACGTTACCCTCTGCTCGTCGCTGCAAATTCAGCGACCGGGTTTGGCGACCCGAGTTACTTGGCGCACAGGCGCCCCATCCGACAGCAGGCGCTTTTTTTGTGCCTGCCGTTTCGTGTTATGGCAGCTGTGCGTGGGAGACCTTCGGGTCTGCCGGGTTCCAAGTTCCCGGTTCGCCAACCTGCGCACAGCTGCCACCCTAATTCGTTTGGCGACGATCAGTGGCAGCTCCATCTTCAAACTTGGAGTGTCACCTATGCCTGCCCTCAATCCGTCCAAAATTCGCGCCGCCGCTCATCGAGCAATGGCTCTCGCCGCTTTACACGCCAACTCCAGCCTCGCTACACGCCTTTCCCGTTACAATGCCCATATGTCCAAGGCTCGCGCCCTGGAAGCCGCAGGGGGTGCCAAATGAGCATGCTCCCAGGCTTTGCACTGCCCGAGGATCTACTCTGCGTCAGCCCGGACGCCGAAGCCGGTCTGCCTATCGACGCCATCACCTGTGCGCTCGACCGTGCCGACTCAGTCCTCATGCTGTTGGAAGATCACTTAGACGGCGATAAACCCATGCTTTCCAACCGCGTGCTGTCGTCTGTTATTTGGGACGTGCGCGGCACCTTGGGCTTGATCAAAACACTCACCATGTACGGTGATGCCTCTTCTGTGCCGATGGGCCAGAAAGGCGGTGCGCTGTGACCCACTCCAGCACGCGTGGACGCTCCGAGTTTTCCCCTGCCAACGGTAACGGCCAAAACCTGTTTCGGGTGAATGCCGGTATCCCGCTGGAAGACGCACTTGAAGCCGTCGCCCAAATTCTGCACCACGCCAATCAACTGATCCTCGACGCCGCCATCAGCGATGCGGGCGAGCGTTTTAGTTGGCCCGCGTTCTACCTCGGCGAGATGGCCAAAGCGCTGATCGATGACGTGAACGAGGCGTTGCTTGAGTCGAGGATCGCACCATGACTCAGCGCACCGGCAACACCTCAAAACGCCCCAGCTTTGCCGACGTAAAAAGCGCTGCCTTGAAGAACATCGAACGCGTGCTTGCTCAATGGCTGCCGAACGGCAAACGCGTCGACGGCGGCAAGGAATACACAACACCGAATCCTACGCGCACCGACAAACGTGCAGGCTCACTCAAGGTTAATTTGAGCAAAGGCACCTGGGCAGATTTTGCCACCGGCGATAAGGGCGGCGACCTGATCGACCTGGTGCGCTACATCGACGGCGGCACGGACGTTGAGGCCTGCAAAAAGCTTGCGGACCTGCTCAGTGTTTCCGCAGGTTCTGCGACTACCAAAAGCGCACCGGCCAAGAGCGCAACGCCGGAGTGGATCGCAATTCAGCCGATCCCGGCCGAGGCCATGAACAAGTGCCCAGCCAGACACCGGCAACACGGTGTTCCGTCCAAAGTGTGGATCTATCGCGACGTACAGGGCCAACCGGTCATGGCGCTGTATCGCTTCGACCTAGGCCCAGATGAAGGCGGCAAACCGCGAAAGGTCTTTGCGCCGTTGACCTGGTGCAAGCGCTCCGACGAACAAACCACGCAATGGCGCTGGCAAGGATTGCCGGAACCACGGCCATTGCTGCGCCTGGATGAACTGGCACAGCGTGTCGATGCGCCTGTGGTGTTGTGTGAAGGCGAGAAGGCTGCTGACGCCGCCACTGAACTAATGCCCGACCACGTAGCCACGTGCTGGCCGAACGGCTCCAATTCTTGGCACAAAGCCGACCTGACGCCACTCAAAGGGCGAACGGTGCTGCTATGGCCGGATAACGATGCCAGCGGCAAGACCTGCATGGACGCCGTGGAGCTTAAGCTGATTGAGCTGGGCGCCGCGTCAGTGCAACGAATCTCGCTCGACGTGTTTAAGCTCAAGCCCAGCAGCAAAGGAGGCAAGCCGACACTCGTCAAAGGTGGAAAATGGGCTGACGGCGACGATGCAGCAGACGCATTAGCCAAAGGCTGGACCGCTGGGCACGTCGCCGAGCTGGTGCGCAGCGGTGAGTTTTCCGGCAGTGCCGCTGAGCCAACTGAACCCCGAGAACAGGCGGCCAAGGCGCCCGCCAAACGCCCCGCGAAATCGAAAAATGATCTGTTGCCAGGCGGCTTTCGCCTGAC
This sequence comes from Pseudomonas sp. Wu6, assembly GCF_019891515.1. NCBI lineage: Bacteria > Pseudomonadati > Pseudomonadota > Gammaproteobacteria > Pseudomonadales > Pseudomonadaceae > Pseudomonas > Pseudomonas sp. Wu6. The sequence continues at coordinate 56,527 of NZ_JAFLXH010000018.1, forward strand.
GCCTGAAGGGGTGTTTTATTCCGGTGATGATGGCGACGCGCGCCCCGTCTGTTCGCCTCTGGAAATCATCGCTCGCACTCGCGACGACAAGGGCCACAACTGGGGTTTGTTGGTCGAGTTCGACGACCCGGACGGCGCCAAAAAACGTTGGAACATTCCAGCCCGAACCATGACCGGTGACTTCGGCAAGGACGTACTAGGTCCACTGGTAGACATGGGTTTGCGCCTTGCAGGAAGTCGATCCGGGCGTAACGCACGCAATGATCTGCAGAGTTATCTCGGCGGCTTCGACAGCGCCCAGCGCGCACGCTTGGTAACGCGCTTGGGCTGGCACGACAAGGCGTTTCTATTGCCCGAACAACAGATTGGCTCGCACGCCGAACACCTGCATTTTTATGAGGCCGGTGCGCAGTTGCCACCGATCAGCGAGGCGGGCTCTCTGGAGCAATGGCAGCAGCAAATCGGCGCACTGTGCGTTGGCAACCACCGCTTGGCGTTTGTCGTCTCTGTGGCGTTTGCAGGGCCTTTGCTGAACCTGCTGGGGCATGAGTCGGGCGGCTTCCACCTCTACGGCGACAGCTCCGGCGGCAAGACCACTCACTTGCAAGTCGCAGCCTCGGTTTATGGCGGGCCGCGTCTGGTGCGTTCGTGGCGCTCGACAGATAACGCCTTGGAGTCCATCGCCGCTGCACACTCAGACGGCCTCCTGGTGCTGGATGAAATCGGCATGTGCGACCCGCGCATTATCGGCGAGACGGTCTACATGCTCGGCAATGGCACCGGCAAGGCCCGGGCGAATGATCGAGGACAAGCGGGCCGACAGGTGCAGGAGTGGCGCTTGCTGTTTCTCTCGACCGGCGAGAAGACGTTGGCGCAGCACATGGCGGACGCAAACAAGGAGCTGAAAGCGGGTATGGAGGTTCGCATGCTCGCCGTGCCAGCGGATGCCAGCAAAGGCCTCGGCATGTTCGATGTGCTGAATGGTTTTGAGGACGCTGCCGCCCTCTCCGATGCGCTCAAGGCCCGCGTGGCCAAATACTACGGCACGCCCCTCACCGCTTTCCTGCACGCACTGTGCGCGCCTGGCGAAATGCTCAGATGGACGGTGATCATTCGCCGCACGGTGGAGCAGTTCATCACTCAAAACCTACCCGCGTCGGCCAGTGGTCAAGCGCAACGTGCCGCCCTTCGCTTTGGCCTCGCAGCAGCGGCCGGAGAGTTGGCCACCGCCTTCGGCGTCACCGGTTGGCCTGATGGTACGGCCACAACGGCTGCACGGGTTTGCCTGCATGCATGGCTAGCCGAACGCGGCGGCGCCGGTAACTTCGAGGGGGATGCGATCGTGGCGCGGCTGAGACAGGTCATCGAGCGCTTTGGAGAAAGCCGCTTTACCCGCTGGGAATCTGCCGCCGCCAAGATCGATGAGCACGGGCCGCGCACGATTGATCGGTTGGGCTTTCGCAAGACGATGGAACACGGCATGGGCGACGCCCTGCACACCACTAACACCTACTACGTTCTGCCTGAAGCCTGGAGGGCCGAGATCTTCAAAGGCATGAACATCAATGCGGTGAACAAGGAGTTGCTGCAACGCGGCGTGCTTGAGCCGGGTAGTGACGGAAAGGCGTACAGCTTGATTCGCCTACCCGGGTTAGGGCCTCAACGCTGCTATGTGGTGAAGACAGTTCCTGGAACGGATGAAAGCGAGGCCAAGGCCGCCTGACGGCATGCCTGCTGATCGAGGTAGCGCCGGCTCATTACCGGCCTCGCCAGCCGTTCGACAACCATCCCTATCAACCGCAATACCCAGAGACAATACGAATGAACACTATCCAAGAATTGAAAGACCGCCGCGACCAACTGACACTCGAAGTTGAGAGCATTCAGGGTGACCTTGCTCCCCTCGAAGAGGCGCTGGAAACCCCAGAGGTCATCCAGCAGGGCCGTCAACGAGCCGTGCAGGATGAAATCAACGATCACAAAAGACGCATCGACTCGCGAAAACTGGAGATCAGCAACCTGAATCAAAAGATTCATCGCCTTGAGACATTGGCAAACCGTGAGAGCTTGGCTGCGGGCTATCTCAGCGATATGGCGAACTGGAAAGCCGACGAGATGGAACTCAACGAAAAGCGCAGCAGCATCGAGACCCGGTTGCAGCAGGTCCGCAAGAGCGATCAGGAAGAGATGGCAAAAGCTCGACAAGCTGAAACGGACGCAGCCACCGCTTATGCACAGGCTGTCGCCTGGGGCGATGTAGAGGGCGAGAAAGCGGCTAATGCAGAAGCTCAAAAGGCAGCAAAAAACCTCACGTCTGCGGCTGAGCATCACCGCCGCCAACAACTGCTCATCACCGCCCTGGAGCAGGAGCTGGTGACAATTGATCTGCATATCACAGAGGCACAAAAAGAACGCGCCAAGATCGAGAACCAAGCCGCACATCTAGCGAATACAGTACTAGAAGAAAAGTGGAACGAGGCTGCGAAAGAGCTGCTGGAAACCGGCGGCAAGTTGTGGGCAGCACGCAACCTGATTAGCCGTGACCCTGTTGCACTGATGAAACTGGATATCCCTGAACAGGGGGAGCACTTCGGAAGCTGGACCTGGCGCGAACTCGTGGATCGCTCACACCAACACAGCCTGCTTGACCTGTTGGCGGCCTAACTCAAACCTTCCCCGAAGCAACCGGCAAGGGTCGGCTGCTTCGGGCCAACCATCGGTCTAACCATGAATAAACCACCACAGAACAGTGCTCAGATGCCTGATTACCTAAAGGCCCGAAAGCTGCATTTGAACGGGATAATTGTCGGCATGGCTGGCATGAAGAAGCTCAATGTAAAAGCAAATAAAAGCACTCGAGTCGAGACACTCACGATTGATGCAATCAAGGCAGAGCTTGATTTCATTGACGTCCAACTCAAAAGAAAGGGAGGGTGATGAAGAAGCGGAAGCCTACGAAGCTTCCGCCTAGCTAGATCCTTCCATTACAAAAAATACCCCAGATTTTTCGGCTTTCGGTCTGTGGTTGCTGCGAACTTATGACCGCTTCCGGCCACGACAAGTCCTCCACGTGTGGAAAGACAAGGATGGCTAATCAGAGCGACAGTCGCTAACCGGCCATCAGCAGTGATTGGCATCAAGATATTGGTAGGGGTCAAGAGGAAATTAAGCTTTCCTATTTTCCGCCGCGTGCTTGCTGGGCGAGTCGGATGGTCTCGACAATATCCGCATCCTTGAAGCCGACTGCTTCGACCACACGGCGAAATATGCCTGGCAACCATGCAACTAAAGTATTGCGCTTGGGAATAATCACAGTGTCACAACGGCGCTCGATACCCTTGACGATGCTGAGGATGACATCATCGAGTCCAATCATTTTCCATAGCCCCTTCTCGTTTCCGCCCCAGACCTTGTTCCCGACTGGATCAGCTTGTACAGCATCCATCATTGGGGTCCTGAAAAATGTCGGGTGCACGCATCCTACGCCGACCCCAAGATGACGTACCTCAAGTCGGACACTGTCGCACAGCGCCCAGACCCCTGCCTTGCTAGCCGCATAGTGACCGCTGAGCGGGCCATGGATGAATGCAGCCATTGACGAGATCGCCATGAGATAGCCCTTACGCTCCTTCACGTAAGGCAGCACCGCACGGAACGTACGGAAGACACCATTGAGGTTGATGTCGGTGTGGCGCTCGAATAGACGAGGTTCCATAGTGGCCATGGAGTCGACGACGTAGATGCCTGCGCCGGCAATCACCACATCGATTCCGCCAAAATGCTGAACGACCGAAGCCATGGCTGTTTCGACGCTATCCAGAGAACAGACATCTGCTTGCCAGCCAGCTGCGACATCGGTTCCGCCCAGCTCACGAGCCTTCTCATCTACAAGCGCGCCATCGAGGTCAAGCAGCGCGATCCGGGCGCCTTTGGCGCGAAGCGCCTTGGCCAGAGCCAACCCAAGACCGCCGGCACCGCCCGTGATAGCCACCACGCGGCCGTTGAGCACGTAGGGTTTCATTGCTGCTCTCCTGGGCGGGGCAGTTGCCCCTGCGCAAAACTGCCTATGGCCTGTAGCGCATTTGCCGCTGAACGCAGGTAGAACGCTTGCAATTGAAAGACGTGCCACCGCGTCATGTAGATCTCCACACGACAATCGACTCCGCTACAGATGGCGTGCTCGGCTAAGCGAGTGGAGTCGGACAGCAGCAACTCATCGTCGCCGACCTGAACCATCATCGGCGGTAGCCCTTTCAGGCTGACCTGCAGCGGCTGCTCCATCAGCTCACCGGCATACCACCTCAACCCCTGCTCCAGCCAGCCTCGACTGATCATCGGATCTTGCTTTTTGCGCGAGGACATAGAGGTGCCGCTAAGACGTGGGTCGACCATCGGCGACATCAATAACAGCGCGCCGGCAAAGCGAACGTATATGTCGCGCAGTTTTAGCGCCAGGCACAGCGCCAACGAAGCTCCGGCTGAATCACCCGCCAGGAAAATCCGTGAGGGTGTATAGCCCTGAGCCCTCAGCGCCTCGTAGCAGAGCAACGCATCATCGAGCCCCGCAGGACACGGATTCTCCGGTGCCAATCGATAATCAACCACCCACACCGACATACCCGAGCTCCTGGCAAGACGGCTTGTAATGCTCCAGTGAGTATGCGGCGACCCCACACAAAACGCCCCACCGTGCAAATACAGGATCACCCCACCGTTTTCGCCTTGCTTAGGAGCAACTACTTGCACCGGTACGTTATTGACCAATTGACGATACTGAAACACACCTTGCGTACCCGGCATCAATGCCGACAACACGCGCACCACTTTACGCTGCGCCGCAGCGCTCAAGCCCGGACCGATCAGTGAACGGAATGTGGTGCGCAAAAACAGCCTTAAGAACCCAGCACTCAGCTTTTCCTTTAGCCCCGTGGGGGCTGCTATGGTCGAACCACCCTCGAACGGACGGCTGAAACGATAGGCGTGCAAGCCTGAAAAACGAGTTAACCCGCGATAGCTGAGTGTGAAACCCGGCCAGTTAGTGCTGTTATTACCGGCGGCATCGACGTACCAGCTTTTGCAGCCGCTCCATACCGTAGCGGCCAGGCGCCGCTGAGTACGCCTGTGGAAGCGTTGATACACGCTCGAATCAACTTCGACAGTATTGGCACCTGTGTCCTTGAGCATACGCCAGCAACGCATGACATGAGAAATCTGACTCTCCAGCATATAAACGATTGAGTTGTGCCCCAAATTGGTGTTCGGTCCGTACAACATGAAGAAGTTCGGAAACTCGGGCACAGTCAACCCAAGATAGGCACGCGTACCATTGCGCCAGGCATAGTTCAGGTCCACCCCCCCACGTCCGACGATACGCATCGGCGCCAGGAACTCGGTTGCCGCAAAACCGGTGCCGTAGATGATCGCGTCCACCTCATGTCGCTCACCGTCAACGGTCTCAATACCGCTCTCGTTGACCCGCACAATGCCCTGCGTCACCAGCTCCACATTGGACCGGCTCATGGTCTTGAAGTACTCGCTGGACAGTAGAATACGTTTGCAGCCGTACGGATAATCCGGCGTCAACTTCTGTCGCAACGACGGATCGCGCACTTGCTCGGCCAGTAATCGACGAAACGGCACCCCCACCGCCCACTTCATCAGGCCTTTGAAACGGGTGAAGGCCAGCGCGCGTGATTCGTAGCGCAGATAGATTAGAGCGCGGTAGGCGCGCATAAACCCCGGCATTCTGAGAAAAAGCGACTTTTCCCTTTCGGAGTAGGCGCGGTCCGGCCGTGGCATCAGGTGCGCCGGCGAACGCTGGAAGACTTTCAGGTGCCCGACAGTTGCGGCAATCGCCGGTACGAACTGAATCGCCGACGCACCGGTACCGACCACCGCCACCCGCTTACCGGCCAACGGATAATCATGGTCCCAGGTCGCTGAATGGAACACATGGCCCTTGAAGCGCTCCATACCCGACAGCGCGGGGAATGCCGGACGGCTGAGCTGGCCGGTACCACTGATCAACAGGGAAGCACTCAGCACCTGGCCGTCTTTTAGAATCACACGCCAGAGCGAGTTGGCTTCATCGAATTCAGCGGACAACACTTCAGCGCCAAAACGAATGGAGGGATGCAACCCGTACTTCTCTGTGCAACGACGCAGATAGGCATGAATTTCGGCCTGGGGTGCGAACACCCGGCTCCATTCCGGGTTCGGTTCGAACGAGAACGAGTACAAATGCGAAGGCACATCACACGCGGCACCGGGGTAACTGTTGTCCCTCCAGACGCCGCCAACATCGAGTTTCTTCTCCAGGATCAGAAAGTCCTTCACCCCTGCCTTTTGAAGGGCCACGGCCATACCTATGCCGGCAAACCCCGTACCGATGATAATGGCGCTCAGGGGCTTGTCCGCTTGATTATCGACTTGCGCTTCAGGCTGTGACATGAGGCACCTCTTTAGCAGCGACGGCGTTTTCGAAACGGGCGGACGAATGCGTCTGCGGGAGACCACGAATCAAGTCCACGGCCTTCTCGGCGATCATGATCGTAGGCGCATTGGTGTTGCCGCCAATCAGGGTCGGCATAATTGATGCGTCGACGATGCGCAGAGCTTGCAAGCCGTGTACGCGCAGTTGAGCGTCGACCACGGCCAATGGATCATCGCCCATTCGGCACGTGCCCACGGGGTGATAGACGCTATCGGTGCGCTCACGCAGCAGAGTGCGAATCTGCTCATCGGTTTCGACCCCTTCGGTGTACAGGGTCCGTGTGATCCACTTGGCCAGTGAAGGAGCCTGCATCAGACGACGGGTGAGTTTGAATGCCGCGACCATGTCTTCGAGATCCTGCGGATCTTTCAGAAACGCCGGATCGATCAGCGGTGCCGCTTGTGGATCGTTACTCGCCAACGTAACGCTGCCGCGACTACGCGGGCGTAACAGACAGACGTGGCACGATAACCCGTGCCCCATGCGCAAGGTACGCGCATGGTCTTCGACCGGGGCGACGACAAAATGCAATTGGATATCCGGTTTGTCTAATGTGTCGCAGGTTTTGAGAAACGCTCCCCCTTCAGCGAAGTTAGAGGTGAGCATGCCGCGACGCTCTTGGCGAAATCTCCAGATCTCCTTCAATATTTTCAGACAGCCGCCCAGGGAAACGCCCATGGCGTCGAGGCTGTTTGTCTTGTAGACGAAGACAAAATCCGGATGATCCTGCAGGTTTTGCCCGACCCCCGGCAGTTCGTGCAACAACGGGATGCCATGGCGCTGCAACTCCACCTTCGGCCCCACGCCGGAGAGCATCAATAACTGCGGGGTCTGGAACGCACCTGCGGCAAGGATCACTTCACGCCGAGCTCGAAGGACGTAAACCTGCCCGTGTTGCAACACCTCCACACCCACAGCACGAGTACCTTCGAACAGAATGCGTTGCACTTCGGCGCGGGTTTCAACGCTCAGGTTATCGCGCACGCCAATGTGGGGCAGCAGATAAGCGCGTGCCGCACTGTAGCGCTCGCCATGTTTTTGCGTGACTTGATAGGCACCGACCCCCTCCTGCTCTGCCCCATTAAAGTCGTCGTTGAGCGGCAACCCGGTCTCGCGGGCAGCCTCCAGAAAACGTTGCTGAAAGGGGTTGTCGGAGCGCAAATCGCTGACCCATAGCGGCCCGTCTCTGCCGTGCCAGGCATCATCAAGGCGCTCGTTATGCTCACTGCGCAGGAAATACGGCAAGACGTCCTTGTACCCCCAGCCAGGATTGCCCAGAGAGGCCCAATGGTCGTAATCCCACTGATGCCCACGCACGTAAATCATGGCGTTGATCGACGAAGAGCCGCCCAACGTCTTGCCTCGCGGCTGATACCCCGTACGTCCTAGCAGCGCGGCCTGCGCAACAGTGTCGAAGGCCCAGTTGTTCACCTTGGTCGGTACCATGGTCACTGTCGCAGCAGGAATACGGACCAGACTGGACCGTCCCTCCCCTCCCGCTTCCAGCAAGCAGACGCTGGTGTCCGGATCTTCGGACAACCGTCCGGCCGCCACGCAACCAGCGGAACCTCCGCCGACGACAATGAAATCGAAAGTCTTTTTCATGGTTGTTATTCCTTGGGCAAGGCAGAGCGGCGTTTGCGGCTTCGCAAACGCGCGACCTGGCTTGACCAGGCGCTGCGGTGACCTTTTATTGTTGTTGGAACGGCGAACCGTGCGACTCAATGGTGACGCGCCTTGTTAAAGATCCGAATGCTGCAACGGGACAACTACTTTATTATTTGGGCCAATGTTTTCATCGAAGGCACATCGGTATGAGCTTTAGGAGTTTTCTTCGGGGTCCGACCAGTACCTTGCTGATGGTTGAGTTCGGCGATGAAAAAGGTTTTCGGGCTGAAGAGATTTTGCTCGGCTCGGGACTGACGTTGGCTCAATTGACCGATCCGAATTTGGAGTTAACTGCCGACCAGGAGCTGTGCGTTGCCGAAAACCTGTTGCGTTTATCAGGCCATGCTGCGGGGCTAGGTTTCGAAGTCGGCACGCGCTATCACTTCTCGACCTACGGCCTATTCGGCTACGGTCTGATTAGCAGTGCAACCGTCGGCGATGCGCTGGCCCTGGCGCTGCGCTTTTTGCCGTTGACCTACGCGTTCACGGTGGTCGCCTATGAGGAACAAGGCGATGAAGGAGTGCTGACCTTTGCCGTTCTAGGATTAGCACCGGACCTACGCGAATTTCTATTGACCCGCGACATGTCAGCGGCTGCGCTGTTGCTAAAGGAACTGGGCGGCAATGACTTCTCGTTATCACGCTTCTGCCTGAGCAAGCAGCCGCCGCCTATCCCTGACAATGTGAAAGTGCTGGGCTGTGCCCCTTCGTACGCGGCTAATAGCAACAGCTTGGCCTTTAATCGCTCTTTTCTCAGTCTCCCTTTACCTCAAGCCAACGCGGTGACTGTTTCGATGTGCGAACAGATGTGCACGCAACTGATGCAACGTCGCATCGCACACGCCGGGATGACGGCATTGGTGCAGCACTACCTGAACACCCCGGATAATGGCATGCCCGATCTATCCAGCATTTCCGAACTACTACATGTGAGCCCGCGCACACTCAAACGCAGATTAAAAGAGGAAGGGACAACATTCCGAAAACTGCTCGCCGACGTCCGCAGTCGCAACGCTATCATTCTGCTAAAGGACGGTCACAACCTGACTGAGATCGCTGAACGCTTAGGTTTCAGCGACCTGTCAAGTTTCTCCCAGGCATTCAAGCGCTGGCATGGCATATCGCCAAGTCAGTTTTCACAGCAAAAAAAATAACTTTGGTAATTATTAGACAGAGAAACTGTAAAAACCCCAGAGCGCTTTCACGAGAGTGAATACCCACTTCTGACCGATTTTGTTGAAGACTTTGGTTTTATAAACTATTGGTATACCAACCGCTGAAAGTACCTTTTGGGCACACCGCTGCACAAAACTTAAGCTCGGCCCCCTCAAAACAATGAACTGCCCATGGCTGTATAGACAGATCCAAGCGTCAGCTTCCTCAGCTAGGACCAGACTGACCGGATGCTTTTGGCCGATGACTGCCAGTCGCCACCGACAGCTATCGACCCAAAGCGGACATTTGACAGAAATGTAAGCGGTAACGAATTTTTCACTGTGGCTCCAATTCTGACCATAAACAACTGCGCCCAATGCCGGCCATTAAAGTACCGTAGTCTTCAAAATTACTGGCACTCACCTCATCCTGGCTCGTCCACGTTGCTTCACACTCTTCGCACACCCACAGCAAAATATTTGTGGAGCGCACCCGCATTGCTCGAACGTAACCTTGGCTGCACCTTTGGCACTCAATCAGCATACAAATAATCTCTGACAGGACTTAGATGTAGTCTAATCCTATCGGCTGCTTTTGGCCGTTTTCTGCCCGTTACCACCGGCACGTTTTGGCCGGTAGTGACCCTTCTAAACGAAGCCCCTGGGTCGACGGCACCCGCTGCAATCATCACAAACAGCTCCTGCCAAAGCATTAATTGATGTAACACCTCTTCGCCATGTAACACGCATATCAGCAAACCAGCCACAGCTGTGTAACGAGACATAAATTCATTAAAATCATATAGTTATATACTTATGTAACACGCGTAACACCGGTAACACGGTTTTATTAGGGTAGCCCCCAGCCCCTAGCGTATTGCACCCCCAGCGAGCGACGTGGGTCATGGTCTTGGCTTTGGTTCGATGAGGGGGACCCTGGAGGGTTCTTCTAAGTACGGGGCATAGAACCCGCGCGTTCGTGTTAGCGGATGGTTTTTTTAAGTTGGTTGACAGGTGACGTGGTTGACACCCGTCACCATGGTTGACGCCATGCGGCTGTTCACTATCAGCAACAGACACAGCCACCTTTACCGAAGCTGTAACGATGGCCCTTTTTCTCCAAGATCCTTTCAATTTCAACGATTGAAATTTCAGTAACTTCCGGCACCTCCCACTAACTCGATCCCGCGGGTTTCATGCCCCGTGCTGGAAGAAAAACCTCAGGGTCCCCAGCAGCTTTTCAGCCTCGCCCTCCTTTTGCACGGACGCAATGGCACCGCCGAACGAAACACCGACTAGTATCAGAACAGAGAAAGTTATCAATCAGGGGTAGGGAAAGCGCTATGGATATGGTTCGTGTCAACTCGACGGCTATCACAGCTATCGGCTATGACCCCGCGACAGGCAGGATGAAAATCACGTTTAAGCAAGGGCGTACTTACGACTACTGCCGCGTCCCACCTAACATTCATCAGGGCCTCATGGGGGCCGGCTCGAAAGGTACTTATTTCGATAGGATGATCAAGGATCGGTACCAGTGCTAGACCTGGGCATACAGGCGTATTTCAAGCCAGATGCACACCCAGCACGGGGGGCCGTGTATGCCCTCGTGTATGCCTAACCGAAACACCACCACAAGAACCCTTATAAACCGGGCATGTTACCGCCCAGTTCAAACGACGCCGGGGCATACGAACGAAAAAGCCCCAGGTCGAAAGACCTGGGGCTTTTTTGTTCTCTAGTTTTGCCAGATGAAGCCCCTCCAGAAATATGCACAAATGCATATTTCCTCTTGGCATCAACACTGTGTTTATGTACAGTATCGATGTGCTGGCTTCTGCCTCACGCCGTTTGCCCTCCCCTGCACTCGTCAGCAAGGTGGGCATTCTCAAGGAAGCTAAATATCAAGGAGATATTCATGACAGACATCACGCTACCGCCAATTATCGTAACGCCTGAGCCGCCACTGCCCCTTCCTCCTGGGCCGCTGCCAGGGGGAGGTTTTATTGCCAAGCCCTTGCCGTGGGATGGGAAAATCGTTGATTTTTCAGACATCGATGCGCTCATGCGAAAAATGAACTTCAGTCATCCTGACAGTACGATGACGAAGGTGGCGCTGGCGGTCAGGGCGCAGAAGCAGATTGCAGATTCTTACGCTGCCAACTTGCCTAACCTGCTGGCCGAGATCGACTCGGAGGTTGCCGCAGCCGTTGGGGCGGATGCTCTTTCGGCACTGGAAAAATCCAGGAAAGAAAAAGCCGTCGTTGATGCCCTAATCAACACCTCACAGGCTGACCTTACTGCCAGTCTTGCGGCGGCCAACGCTTACTTCGGCAGGGATCCTCTACTGAAAGACATACCGCACAATGCGGTAGATTTCGTTAATCTTGAATATAAAGATCGGTTGGGCTTCAAACACGCGTATCAGGCGCTTGCCGACTCCTATAGCGCGGCCTACAAAAGCAGATACCTGTCTGAAAAGATTCGATTGTTGACTGAAAAATCTAACGCTTTGACGGGTTTGATCGCTACCGCTCAAGCGGAGGAAGATGCACGTCTTGCGGCGCAGGCAGAGGCAGAACGCCTGGCTGCCGAGGCCGCAGCAAAAGCTGAAGCAGAGCGTCTTGCCGAAGAGCAGGCAAAGGCCGATGCGGAAATCAAAGATGCCATTAAATTCACTGCTGATTTTTACAAGGAGATCGGAGAGAAATTTGGCCAGCAAATGTCAACGCTCTCAGCAGAATTGGCCGACAGTGCGAAGGGCAAAAAGCTTCGCAGCGCACAAGAGGCACTGAATGCCTTTGAGCAATACAAGGGTGCGCTGGATAAGAAGTTCAGTGCGGCTGACCGCGCGGCCATCGTCAATGCCCTGGATTCGCTTGATAGCGCGGAGTTGGGAAAAAACCTGAACAGGTTTGCCAAAGGCTTTGGTTATGTAGGCAAAGCCATTGATGCCTATGACTTGCGTAATGAAGTAAGTAAAAGCTACGCAACAGGTGATTGGAATAACACTGCACTGAAAGTGGAAACACTGTTTGCAGGTGCTGCGGCAACAGGTCTGATTGCTTTTGCGTTCGGTGTGACTGTTTCGTCACCCGTGGGGATTGTGGCGTTTGCGCTGATCATGGCATTTGTCAGTGCATTTATTGACGATAAACGTGTTAAGCAATTCAACGATGCACTCGACGCGGTGCTTCCTTTCTAAAAAAACGAAGTGGCCTTTTTAGGCCACTTTTTTTAGTGCTGAATAGAATAGGTACCCAAGCACGGCAGGAATGGCAAAAACGATGCACACCATATAAAAAATCACATACAGCCCGTTTTTCCCAGGCGACTCCGTCAGTAAGCCGGTCGTCCAGAATTCACGACGCGTGAATCGAAGCGCCGTCTGCTCGATTATAAATCGAGAGAACGGAAACAAGAAAATACTTCCTGCTCCTAAAATCATAACAGTGAAGCTAATATCCTCCACAAAAGTGTCCGCTCCAAAAATGTCGGTAAAGAAGAGAACAAATATGAAAATGGATATCATAAAATTTTCAACAAGATATTTTTTACTCATATCAACTCGTACTTTAAATTCACTTTAAACTTCTGGCTGCCCTGCTCAATTAAATGATAGCAAATAGCATCCATGGCATTGGGCTATTGCGTAATAGGTTCAGTGCAAGATGAGTGAACAGGGGCGATGGTATCCCGCGATACCATCGCCACAGCGTCAGTGAGGCTGCAATGCCTTAAGCCGCTCCTCAAGATTTTGCGCAGGGAAACGTTTTTGCAACTCGGCCAGTTTCGCCGTCGCGGCACCCTCATCGCCTGCCGCGCGCAGGCGCAACACTTCCTGCAAGCCCTGCTCCAGCGGCTCAGGCACTGCGCGCTTGGCCAGCTTGCCTTGGGGCAAGGCGTCACTGTTCATTTCGGCGCTGAACGACTCGGCACGCGGCGGCGCGCTCATGGGCGCAGGCGCGGAAAACGTGGCCGGGACGGCGAGGCGGGTGTTTTGTACCGGGGCAAGCTCGGGGGTGCGCGTTATCACGCCCGCCAGCAGCGCCACACCGGCCACGCTGGCGAATGCCATCTGCCAACGCGGTTGCTGGCACAGACGCAGCCAGCGTTGCCACAGGCTGGGCTTGGGGGCAGGCGCTTCGCGGCGGGCGGTGTTGAGAATGAATGTGTCCAGGAATGCGGGCGGTTCGCCGGCGCTGTTCTGGCGATAGTGCTGGATCAGCGCTTCGTCGCGCGGATCGTTCGGGTCTCGGGCGTCAGTCATACAGTTACCTCGTCGGCCAGCAGGCGCCGCAATTTCTGCAGGGCATAGCGCAAGCGGCTTTTAACGGTTTCCAGCGGGGCACCGGTGAGGGTGGCGATTTGCGGGACTTCGAGGTCGCCGTGCAGGCGCAGCAGGAAGACTTCGCGCTGGTCTTCGGGCAAGGCTTGCACGGCGGCGTCGAGGCGCGCCTGGTCGCGGTTCAGGCTCAGTTGCTGTTCGGGGCCGGCGCTGTCGTCGGGCTGGGCGTGCAGCAACTCGTCGTAGCTGTCGTGCAGCGGGTTGTGCAGGCCGTGTTTGCGCCAGTGGTCGATCAGGCGGTTGCGCGCGATCTGGAACAACCAGGTGCGAAAGCTCGCCCGGCCTTGTGGCTGGGTGGTGCTGCGGATCAGGCTGAGCCAGGTGTCCTGGTAGATTTCTTCGGCCAGTTCGGGTTTGTTGCACAGAGATACGAGGAAGCGGTACAGGCCCTGGCGATGCCGGGCGTACAAGGCTTCGAACGCAGCAGCGTCGCCGGTGCGGTAGCGGGCCAGCAGCGATTCGTCGCTGGGTGGATCGTCTGGAACGGCCATGTAGTGGGCAGACTCCTTTTTATAAGCCGAAGCGGGTTCAAGTGTGGGAGGGGGCTTGCTCCCGATGGCGGTGGGTCAGTCAGCACATTTGGTAATGATAGGCCGCTATCGGGGGCAAGCCCCCTCCCACATTTGATCTTCATTGTGCTCGGGATAAGGGTTGTAGGCTTTGGGCCAGTTCCACCAGTTGCACGAATTCGTTGCGCAGGCCGAACGGGTCGTCGCCTCGGGCCGAGCGGGCCAGGGCGGCGGTGTCCTGCAAGCTCATGTTGCCAGTGTAGCGGCCATCGCCCTTGAGCTGTTGGGCGAAGGCGGCAACGGCGGCGCTGAAACGCAGGTCGTCGCTGGGCTTGGTAGTCGTTTTGTCGACGGCCCGTTCGATCAACTGGCTATCACCGCCCGCAGCCGGTTTGTAGCGTACGCGCACCGTCGCCAGTTCGGCCGAGGTGTTTTCAGCCGCAGGCGCTCTGGCATAGCGCAACGGCTCCAGCCAGCCCTTCTCGCCCTTCGGCACGATTTCATACAACGCCGTCACCGTGTGCCCTGCGCCGATTTCGCCGGCATCGACTTTGTCGTTGTTGAAATCCTCACGCTTGAGGGCGCGGTTTTCATAGCCGAGCAGGCGGTATTCGCTGACCTGTGCCGGGTTGAATTCCACCTGCAATTTCACATCCCGCGCCACCACCGCCAGGGTGGAACTGAGCTGCTCTACCAGCACTTTGCGCGCTTCGCGCAGGTTGTCGATATAGGCGTAGTTGCCGTCACCGGCGTCGGCCAGTTGTTCCATCAGGTGTTCGTTGTAGTTGTCCACGCCAAAGCCAAGGGTGGTAAGGGATACACCGCTTTTGCGCTGGTCCGCCGCCATGTGCTTGAGGCTGTCGAAGTCGCTGATGCCCACGTTGAAGTCACCGTCGGTGGCCAGCAGGATGCGGTTGATACCCTGGTCGATAAAGCCTTCGCGGGCCATCTGGTAGGCCAGCTCGATGCCGGACGCGCCAGCGGTGGCGCCACCGGCGGTGAGTTGGTCGATGGCGTTGCGGATCGTGGTTTTGTCACGCCCGGAGGTGGGCTTGAGCACCACGCGCGATTCACCGGCGTATGCCACCAGTGATACGCGGTCCTGATCACGCAGTTGATCCACCAATAATTTCAGCGTGCTTTTGACCAGCGGCAGGCCTTCGCGACGGTTCATGGAGCCGGACACATCCACCAGGAATACCAGGTTGGCCGGGGCCAGTTCTGCCACGGTTTTGTCGGAGGCCTTGATGCCGATGCGCAAGAGTTTCGTGCGTGGGTTCCACGGCGTGGCGGCGACTTCAGTGGTGACGCCAAAGGGTGAGCCGTCGGTAGGCAGCGCGTAGTCGTAAGGGAAGTAGTTGACCATTTCCTCCAATCGCACCGCGCCTTCGGGCGGCAGACGACCCTGGTTGAGGAAGCGTCGTACGTTGGCATAGCTGCCGGTGTCGACATCCACGCTGAAGGTGGAGACCGGTGCTTCGGCGACGCGATGCACCGGGTTGTCGGGCAGGTTGGCGTATTGCTCGCGCGGTTCGCTGCGCTCATCCCGGGTCGCCATCTCCCGCATCATCATCGGTGCCGGCATGACCATGCGTTTGACCACTGCGTCCTGGGCCGGGGCGCTTTGAAGCGCTGCGACGGGTTCCGCCGGTTTCGCCAGGTCAGGGGACGACGACAGCCCGCATCCGGCCAGCGCCACCAGCAGGGTAACGGTGAAGCCTTGGGCAGCAGGACGCAGGGAGAACAGAGCGTGGGACATGGGCTGGGCCTCGTGAATGAATGAGCCGTTCACAAGGTCAGACGTGGGGCGCGCAAGGTTCGGGTTAAACCCCAATTGACCTCACAGCAAAAAACAATGTGGGAGGGGGCTTGCTCCCGATGGCGGTGGGTCAGCCACTGCAGTAGTGACTGATGTACCGTCATCGGGGGCAAGCCCCCTCCCACAGTTGATCTTCCGTGTTTGAAGAACGTCAGTCCGTGCCGTATTTCGGGTTACGCGGGCCGTACAGGATGCCGGTGCGTTGCCCCGCCGACAGCAGGCGCGCACTGGTGATACCGGCAATCGGGTGCGCGGCATCGGTGGAACTGTTGATCACCTGCTTGACCGCCGCCGTGATCAGCATGCCCACCAGGCCGCCACCGTTGTTGTTGCCTTCCTCGCTGGACGCCCGTGCTGCGCCGGTCCATAGGGTGGTGCCGGTGCGCAGGTCCACCAGCTTGGCCGAGGCCGTCACTGAGGTGTCGCTGGAGATCAACATGTACTTGGTGCCGTATTCACTGACCGTGATGTACAACGCCGCGTCCGCACCAAAGATGTCATGCAGCTTGGTCGGCGGCACACCCTGGATGTCGTTGGCGGTGGTCAGGCCGTTCTGGCGGAAGGTTTCGTCCACCAGGGCAATCGGCAACACGTAGTAGCCGGCTTCGGCCAGCGGATAGGTGACTTGCGACACCAGGCTGTAGGACGCCTGCACTTCCGGCGATTCATTGATCGGCGGCAGCACCAGGATCGACTTGGGCCGCGCCTGTTTGTACGCCGAATAATCAACCGTCTTGGGCGCCGCGCAACCGCCGAGCAACGCCAGGGCCAGCAAGGCGCCGGTGAGTTTTAACAGGCTCATTTGGTGGCGACTCCGGTCTTGGCGTTTTTCAGCAGAAAGTCCATGTACGCAGCGGACTCGGGGAACAGGGCCTTCTCGGTGCGAAACTCCTGCACCATCTGATCATCCTTGCCCATGTTCATGTACAGCATGCCCAGGTGCGCATGGTAACCCGGCGGCGCCTTGCGGCCACTGGCGTTGATCTTCTGCAGATCGCGTTCCAGTGCTTCCACCTGCGCTTCCTTGGGCTCGCCCTTGAAGTATTCGTAAACCTGCGGCTGGTAGCTTTCCCATTGATACAGGGGCTGGGGCGCCGTCTGGCACCCGGCTACCGTCGCGATTGCTGTCAGCATCAGCGCCAACTTCACTGCCTTGCTCATCCGTGTACTGCTCCTTGTGGTGTGGCTGATCAGTTACGCGGGTTCCAGGCGCCGGCGTTGATGCCGTCGACCAGGCGGTTGATCGCTTCGCGCATGGCCAGGTCGAGCACCTTGCCATTGAGGGTGGAGTCGTAGCTGGCGGTGCCGCCGAAACCGACCACTTCACGGTTGGACAGCGCGTATTCACCGGCGCCCTGGGTGGAATACACCACTTCGGAGGTGTTGATGTTGACGATGTTCAACGCGACTTTGGCGTAGGCCACTTGGGTCTTGCCACGGCCGAGGATGCCGAACAGCTGGCGGTCGCCGGTTTCCTTGCGGCCGAACTCGGTCACATCGCCGGTCACCACGTAGTCAGCGCCCTTGAGCTTCTGCACGGTGCCTTTGATCTTGGCTTCCTGGGAGGTTTCGCCCATGTTGTCGCGGTCCAGCACGCTGAAGCGGTTGGTCTGCTGCAAGTGGGTGATCAGGATGGTCTTGGCCTGGCCGCCGAGACGGTCAACGCCATCGGAGAAGATGCCGCGCATGTAGCTGGAGCGGTTATCGAACTTGCCCACGGCAATCGGCACACGCACGCCGGAATAGGCGACGTGGGCGCTGGCGACTTGCTCCACCGGCATCGCGCGGTTGCTCTCGGTGGCGCAACCGGCCACGGTCAACAGCGCTGCGGCGGTAAGGCCCGACAGCAGGATTTTGGAGAGTGTCTTCACAGGGTGCTCCTTGGGTGAGGAAATCAGCGTTGCTGGGTTTTCCAAGGAGTTAGGCAGCCTGGACACTATGCTGGCCTGAGTTCTTCCCTGAAAGACTGTGATGCAACGGCTGCGGCATTTTACGGGGTTAAGAGCGGTTCTCAAGGTGTTTCGGCCCGAGTAGTGAAATCCAACACAAACCTCTGGAATGTGGAGATCCAATGTGGTCAGTCGACCCATCACTGACTGGTCTACCGCTATCGGGGGCAAGCCCCCTCCCACATTTGGTTTGCGTGAATCCGGAGCAGCGGGGCCGGGGCAGCTTGCGCTGTCTCAACCTGCTTACGTAGAGCGTGATGCCTCTGATATCAGTGTGGGAGGGGGCTTGCCCCCGATGGCGGCGAGCCAGCCAACACATCATTGACTGACCCTCCGCAATCGGGAGCAAGCCCCCTCCCACACTTTGTTTTGCGGTGTGGCTTAGAAGGCGTAACGCGCCTTGAGCATTACGCCGTCGGCGTCAAAACCACTGCGCGCCTGACGGGTGTAGCTGGCGCCGACGGTGAAGTCCGACACTTGGTAGTTCACGCCCACGCTGGCCTCGTAGCTGTCACGCGCCACCGATGCGCCGGTCACGGTAAACGCCGAACCACCGGCGACGAAGCTGGAGGTTTGCGCCACGCGATCGCCCATCAGGTCGTGGTAGGCCATCAAGGTCGCTTCCGGTTGCAGGCTGCCCGCGCCCATCGGCAAGTTGCCCGCCAACCGCACACCGGCACCCAGTTCGCCCACTTCATAACGTTGCGAAGACGTGCTCAAGGCCGCCGACGAACCTTTCTCGGTGTAGCCATCCATGCGCACGTTGGCATAGCGCGCAGCCACACGCGG
Organism: Pseudomonas sp. Wu6; assembly: GCF_019891515.1. Lineage (NCBI taxonomy): Bacteria > Pseudomonadati > Pseudomonadota > Gammaproteobacteria > Pseudomonadales > Pseudomonadaceae > Pseudomonas > Pseudomonas sp. Wu6. The sequence goes on from NZ_JAFLXH010000018.1 coordinate 75,256, forward strand.
CTCGATCACCACCGCCTGGGACGGCTTGAAGCTGTAGCCGCCGATCACGCTGGCCGACAATACATTGCTGTCGTAACTGCCCTTGGCCGTGGTGCCCGCGACGTGGCGCTTGCTGTCATTGTCGTTATGGCCGTAGCTGAGGCTGCCATCCACAAACCAGTTTTGCAGCGCCCAGTTGCCGTACAGCGACAGCGCGTGGCCCTCGACGTCGGTCTTGTTGCCCAGGTCCGAATGGATGTTGGAATTGAGGTAGCTGTAGGCCACGCCCAAAGTGGTGGTGTCGTTCACACGACCGTCCACGCCCACTGCCATGCCGCTGCTGTTGGCCGAGTAACCGTTGTTGCCGCCACGGCCGTCCTGGTCCATGTTGCTGCTCAGGCCCTGCACCCACACACCGCCGACCTGGTGACTTTCACGCTGGTCGGTGAGGCGATTGAAGATCGCGCCGTTGACCACGGTTTGCCCCGACAGCGCCACGTCGAGGGCGCCACGGTTGACGTCCGGCGTGAGTTGATCGGCGAGCTGCGCCAGTTGCTGCGCAGTCCCGGCGTTGGCCAGGCTCTGGAACACCGGATCGTTCTGGTTGAGCCCGCCGAGCACATCGTTTTTCAGCACATTGACGGCGGTCGCGGCTGACGCACCCGCGCTGACACCCGCCAGTTCCTGTTGTACCTGCTGGTCGCTTTTCACCGCCACCACGGCCTTGACCGTCTGCGCGTCGGCCGAGTAGCTGAGCACGTCGAGCAACGACGAGGCGCTGGCGACCGCTACGCCGTTGTTCTGCACGTTGGTGGCTTGCAGCAAGGTGTATTGCGTGCCGGCTTTAGGCGCCGCGAAGTCGCCCGGGTTGGCGCTGACCGTCAGCTTGGAAGCTTGAGCCAGATTGGCCGTGCCATTGACGGTGAGGTACGGCGTGGTCGGCACCACACTGTCGGTTAGGTGCATATCAATACCTGCACCGCTGGCCACATTGAGGTCGCCGGTGATTGCAGTGCCGGGCGCCGAGAGGTTCAGCGAACCTGAATTGACCGACACCGGCGCGATGATACGGCTACCGCTGAAACCCGCCTGACCGCCGATGTTGACGGCGCTGAGGTTGAGCAGGTCGCCGGTGATTTTGCCGCCGGTCCAGTTCAGGCTGGCGAGGTTGTTGGCGTCGACGGCGATGCCACTGTTGCTGCGGATTTCGCCGGCTTGCTGGTTGATTTCAAACGTCTCGACCTGCCTGGCCGCATCCACCTGGATCGCCGTGCCGTCCGCCGCGATGAGTCCACGGTTGACGATACCCCGTGCGCCTGTGGCGCTGTTCTGCGCAAAGCTGGCGCCGGAAAGATCGAAGGCATTGGCCGACGCGCCCTTGGCTTCAATGGTGCCGGTGTTGAGAATGTAATCGACGGTGCCGGAGAAAAAGCTCAGCCCCCTCGCCTCATTGCCATTGGCGGAAATCAGGCCGCTGTTTTCAATACGCAGGGGGTTGGTATCGGTTTCCACTTCCATGCCCCAGGCGCCTTCACCGGTGGCGATAATCGAACCCGAATTCAACAGCTTGCCGCCGATGGTGGTCGGCGTGTCGCCGCTGACGTCAAGGATCAAGCCAATCGCATCCGGACCGGCCATGTCGATCACACCGGTGTTGGAAACGTCGCCCGCAATGGTGGTGCCGTGCAGGTAAATGCCTTCGCCACCGCCCAGATAGCCTGGAAACGGCTCGGCGCTCACTGGTGGTGTGGAACGGATGGTGCCGGAGTTGATAACGCTGCCACCAATGGTGGTGGCACCGATTTCAAGCCCTTCGTAGGCGCCATGGTTCATCAGGATATTGCCCGCCTGAACCACATCCCCGGTGATGGTGCCGGGAGTCAGATTGGAAGGGCCAGACCAGAACATCGGGTCGATGGCGATCGCGCGAATGGTTTTGCCCTGTGAGTCCAGCGTGATGTCTGCGCGGTTGATCAGCGAGCCTTGAATGTTGGTGTTCACAAAGCCGAGACCGGCGGGGTCAGTGGTGTTGGAATCGACCACCCGGGAAAACTTGCCGTTAATGGTGACCGGCTCGTTGAACGTCTCATTGGCCCAAATATTCTTGCCCTGACCCAGGTCGAACTCGACTGCCAGCACCTGCGTGCTGATTGCGCCGACCATGATTGCCAACAGACTTTTCTGGAACTGCTTGCGCTTCATTTCAAACTCCATGAACTACAGTCAAAGCCGCCAATAGCCCGGCAGCAGTAGGTGTGCTGTACGAAAGGATCAATCGATCCGAATGAGGCTCTCCCGGCGTCCCTGGGAATCGCAGGCGCGAGCCGGTGCACCGCAGGCGGTGGCAGACAGGAGGCCGTAATAGGGAGAGGTTCACATCAATCCTTAATGTCATTTGAAAACGCTGCAGTCCATGCAGCCCGACCGGTTGCGGGTGGGCGGGGTAAAGACATCGAGATAAACAAAATGTTCAAAACCATGCGACACGCCCCCAATCCCGTAGGAGCGAGCTTGCTCGCGAAGATCCCCAACGATAACGCGAGCAACCAGAAACACACGGTGCCTGAGCGTTCACCATCACGCCCGCACCAACCAACCGCGTTACCTCACCATCAGACTTACTTGAGCTCCTTCACCAGATACTGCGCAGAAATCTGCGTAATCCCGGTCAACGCCCGACGCAATGCCTCCGGGTCTGTGCGATAGGTGAGCGGCGTGTAGCCATAAACGTTCTGGCCATTGAATGGCGTCACCGTTTCAAAGGTGCGCCAGATCATTTCATCGCCGCGATTCATCTGCGCCACCACGCTGAGGGTGGGGTAAATCACGCTGCTGAAACCCTGGGTCAGGCGAAAGCCCCACTCGGACACGGTCAACTGGATCTGCGCATCGGCCGGTTCATCGTCGCCGACCACCTTGAGCGTCGAAGTCTTGCCCAGCGCATCGACAAAGCCCTGCTTGAGCAACACGCCTACATCGAGTTTTTCCGCCTCCATCACCGCCAGAATGGCCACCGGCGTCGGCATCTCGGCCAACTGCCCGAGCTTCATGCCGGCGGCAAACCCTGCACCGCTCAACGCCGCAGTGCCCACCTTGGACGCCCCGCTGGCCATGCCGGCACCCGCGCCCAGCCCAGCACCCAGGGCAGCGCCCCAAGCCTGCTCGCGGCCGAAGTACACCATGTTCTTTTCCCACTTCACGGGCAGGACTTTGACGGTCTTGATCTGCGCTCGGTTTTCGGGAGTGAGGGGGTGGCTGACGCAACCGCCGAGGATGAGGGTGGTGAAGAGGATCAGGAGGAGGTTTTTCACATTGGTCCTTTAATGTTTGGGGTGGGGCTTGTGGATTGGCGTATTAGTGATGCGTTCGCTCGTCGGCAGTATGTCGGCAATGAGTGGGAAGACATTAGGGGTCGTGGTGGCACTCTTCGACGGGGCGGCATTTTGATGCCTTGCGTGGGTTTGGTGGTGCGGCTTATAGTCCGGCGGTCGCTCAAAAGGCGACCGGGTTTGGCGACCCGAAGAACGAGCCCTCAATAATCCAGAGAGCTTAATGATGAATCGATACATGCCCCTAACCGGCCACGACTGCACCATCCCAGCGCTGATCATCGACACCCAGGCACCTCTCGACGTCCTCCACGACGCCGCCGTGCACCGCATTCGGGCCGTCACCCAACTGCTGGAAAACCTGGCCTTTCGCGAACACCTCAGCAGCGATGCCGTAGTGCTTTCAGACTTCGCCCACTTGCTGGCCATTCCGCTGCGCGATGGGTGCGATTTGCTGGATGTCATCAGTCGTAGGCTTAATGCCGATCCGTCGTGAGTGAAAATCGGGCGGCCTTGGCGTCGCCCGCTTTGTGCTCAATTCCCTTGGCCACTATCTTTATCGTTAGACTCACGCTCTTTACGATTTTTCAACCAGGACTGTATCCAAACTCCTACCCCAGTAGGTATTGCGTAGGCATAAACACCGGGCAACATATCTACGACGTCAGCCCAACTGAAATCCCATACACCAATCTTTGAATAATTAATCAGCGCCCCCATGAATTTTGCGATAACCCCCAACAACAAAAACAATAAAAACACATAAATCAACAATAACAAAAACGCCTGTAACCTTGATCTAGGCCAAATCACTTTTCCTTCTCACTTCCTTCCCAACGGCAACAAAAGTTGACAGTTTTATCTAATAAGATTTTCAACTCTAATTTAAATAAATCTGTCCTTTTTTCTATCCCCTTTTTCTCCGCTTACTTCCTCTCAGCCCCTTATTCAGCACGCTTCCATTGCACGGCTCTAGACCTCACACTTTAAATAAAATCTTTCTCAGCATGACCTGCCTCTCAGCCTGGATTCCTACATCGCTGTGAAACACTGCTCACAAGCAACAATCTTCAAAACACCACCCAAATCTTCCACGGAAAAACAGTCGACATTCATCAACTCTTTTTCGTCCACGCCTAATGAGTTAAGCAGAGACTTACTAACCCACATTGGCGAACCAACAGCTTCTATATAACCTTTCCGCAAAACCCAGCGCCCAGGATTATTTGATATATCTACAACCTCTTGGGTAAGCGGAAAAGGTAATCCATTGCTTTTTTTAGGCAGTTGGGAGTGCTCAACATTGGCCACTTCGAAAAGTGTGATATTCTCGGCATTTTGCCACCGATCATATTCAGCATCGTAAACTCGAGCCTGAACGAAAGCTGGCTCATCTGTTAATGCAGCAATCAACGAGTGCGCCATCTCAAGAGAATTTGCGAGATTCTTTATATCTAATCGGCACAGTTCTTTATCCGCCACAAGCGAAAATTCTACAGAGCCACCAGCTAACTCAACAAAAAACCTCTTGCTCTTATTCTGTTTCAAGTAGTGCGAAACTTTGGCAAGCAACATTTTTTCACCGGTGAATCCATCGTTCACCTCGGAGCCTTTAAAGTCATTGAGCTGTTGCTCTAAACGCGCCCATACATCTGGAGAGCTATCGTACAAGCCCTCACTAAAAAAAATTTCAACCTCAAACATATGATTAGCTGCCAAATTCTTTAATGATGACAGTAATATTCCATTGCTTACCATACTCTATAATTTTACTCGATTCAGACAACCCGCCAGGCTGAACTCGGATATCCAGAATTTTCGCCGCTACGATACCATCTACAGTAATTTTCGAGCTTTGCAACAGAAAAGCGCACAAATTTATTAATAGGCTTTTCACTGCTATCTCGAATTAAAATGCCCCCCTCTCTCGCCCGCTCTTTTCAAGCAATTTTCTATGGAGATGAAAAGGTAGAAAAATTACTGGCTAGCATTCAACGGAACCGCCCAATCAAATCCGCCTCAATCTGACCGAGCAAGTTATCCTTATCTTCACCATTTTCCACAACTAAATAATTCCCTATCTGACTGTCGTGATAAACAGTTAACGCGACCCCATTACATATCAATACCCAACGTCGAGAATAAATATTATCAGCAAATTGAACTGGGCTTGCCTGCCAATATTTTTTAAAATATTTTACAATCGAGTCAAAACCATCCCAATCAGAAGAAAAGCCTAAATGACACTCGACTTTTCCTTCAGAGTTAATTCTTCTAGTTACAGTTGTCAACGACTCATCAATTCATTCAACCCCAAGACATTTATTAACCACTCTAGTTATTTTTTTATTTTAGGGAGGCACCAGTAAGCAGCAGCCCAAGTAGAGATTCCGCCTAACAAAAAACTCAAAAACACGGGAAACATATTTCTCATCACATGATAATTTTCAACCTCACTTATGAAGAAAAAAACCACACCAAACATCCATGCAGTAGAAACAACTGCGCCGACAACTGAAATCATTAAGTACACTTTTAAGCTGCCCACAGGCTTTACAAAAACCAACATTAGAGAAAAAACTAATGCAGGAAGAAAAAAAATCAACTGCGCCATTAAGGGAATGGTAATAAATAACGAAAAAACCTCACCGCCTCTCACCTCCCCAATTAATGATGCGTTCTTAAACACCGTTATCAATATCGAAATCAACATTAAGGGCACAGCGGCCACCCCAGAAAAAAAGGGGCACAACATGAATGCGAAAAAAACTTTTATTCGGGGATATGTATTCAACGTCATGATTTACATCCTTGACTGACACCATAGCCTAGTAACTTACAACCAAACTCAACGCTAGACTTATAATCCAAGACATCTACACCACCACTAATACTGGGCACGTCAAGTGGCAATTTTTTTGCACCTTTGTCAGTGAAAAATAGGGGGCAGACCACTATTCTTCCTGAGGTGTATACGCATGAGTATTCCTCTCAGTGAAAGCTGTGATAGTTTCGAAATTTCTCCACACTGCCACGCCCCCACGCTTCACGGTCTATAAGCGTTTAGCGATGAACGGGCGATATAAAATAAGGAGGAAGATAAATCTACTTTGAAAGCAGAATACTTAGAGCATCCTTAGATGCATTAACCACCCACAACCACTCATTTTTCTCCAAATATTCCCTATCAGAAAGTTCAGTGCCATATTTATCAAAAATCACATTAAGAGCACTTACCACGTTTTCAATAGACCTTGCTTCTTTTTCATCCCTCAGGACCAAACCTATCCAGTCGGAAGCGTTTTCAGCCAAACTCGTATCATCGTATAAAAAATGTACCGTGTAATTAAACTCGTCATAATCTAAACTCGGCGATGACCTCTCTACCCAAGCCTGGTACTGATAGTCAAGGTCTGACAACCCACTCAAGTAAGAGATAAGCTCCTCTCTCATACTAGGAAATTTCAGTTCGGAGAGTTCCAATTTTTCCATTTCTTATATTCGCTCAGAGGTATATGGACTTGTTCCGCATGTTCCTTAATCGATGCATTAACAGGCTTGCCCTCCCTACCTATCACAGGGCCATTGGACCTCACAATAACATGATCCACTTGCTGATTAGGCTGGCTAATATCATGTTCGCCCTTATCTATCCGTACGCCATTACCTTGATTTTTTGGATCTTGCCATCTAAATCCTACCCCCTTCTTATTTGGCGTTACTGCCCAAGTATCTGGAAATTTGGCAATCGTGGTGTCTGAGAAAAATAGAGGTCAGACCGCTATTCTTCTCTGACCTTTTTAATAGAAGGCAGGTGTTTCATGCCCTTAATTAAATTACTGATTTAATTCATGATTTCACTCACGACCATATAAACCTTCCTGCCCTTGCAAATTCAACTATTAGAATATTTCGGAAAAACCCAATAAGATAGCATCCCGGTGATTAATGCGCCTCCAAAAAAAGCAATTGAAGCAGGAAGCATGCTGTCCACAAAGCTGTAATCAGAACTATTACGAAGCAAATAACAGTCCGCCAAAAACATCCACAACGAAGCAACCACAGCTCCGCAGATCGAAACATTCCGGCAAGCTTTAAACGTTTTAGTTGGCTTAACAAAACTTATACAACATGCAAATACAAGGGAAGGAATAAAAAACACTAACTGCGTAAAAAACGGAGCAGTCAACAGGATTGAAAACGCTTCTCCCCCTCTGACTTGCCCCAGCAAACGAGCATCACTAAACAGACCTATCAGCATAATAATTAGAGAAATTGGCCCTATGATTAAACCTGCGAGAAAAGGACAAAATAAAAATACGAAAAATATTTTTATTGTCGGGTATTTCTTAACATTCATGGCGCGCACCCTTGGCTTGCTGAATAACCGAGCAACTCACATCCAAACTTAACTCTTGACTTATAATCCAAGATATCAATACCACCCTCTATACGCTGGGTTTCCACAAAAGGGATATATTTCATAAAACCATCGGCGCTGGTGGCTTCCTGAAAAATAGGGGTCAGACTATTCTTCTCATGCCCCTAACCGGCCACGACTGCACCATCCCAGCGCTGATCATCGACACCCAGGCACCTCTCGACGTCCTCCACGACGCCGCCGTGCACCGCATTCGGGCCGTCACCCAACTGCTGGAAAACCTGGCCTTTCGCGAACACCTCAGCAGCGATGCCGTAGTGCTTTCAGACTTCGCCCATTTGCTGGCCATTCCGCTGCGCGATGGGTGCGATTTGCTGGATGTCATCAGTCGCAGGCTTAATGCCGATCCGTCCTGAGTGAAAATCGGGCGGCCTTGGCGTCGCCCGCTTTGTGCGTGAGCAGCGCAAACTAAATAAATCCGTCCCTTTTTAATCTCATCTCCCCACCTGACAGCGTCTTATTGCTCCGCGCGCCAATCGACATAACCTTTCACCACAATGAGCTGATTACGGATGAAGCTTGAAAAGTTATCGGCCAACACCGCCACCTCGTCGATTTCCGAATCAATCTCTACTATCGACCAATTATCACCTACATTAAAAGCATAAAGCACACCACTGGAAGTCGCCGCAAACACATACATCCGACTATAAGTATCCACCTCACATCCGACGATAGCAGCGTACTTAGCCGGACCGTCTTCGATATAAAGCGCGCTGTCTAAATCGCCAAATCCAAAGGTGCCTAGAAAAGCCAGATAGTCTACAGGAACACTGTCGCGGTCCGCTGCATCAACCCCACTCAGTATAGATTCATGGTCAACCAGGCGGCTCCCGTAATCACCCTCGTACAGTTCAGCAGAAGTGATATGGTTGATGAGCTCACGAATTTCAAGTGTGTATTCCATTCTCTTTCTGCCCTTGTTTTTTCACATCAGTCATTAGCTCGAAAGCATGCTGCAAAAGAACAAAAGGGGACAGATTTATTTAATAGCTCTCAGCGCAAATTTAAATAAATCAGCCCCCTTTTTCTCGCGTCATTTAACGCAGCACACTTGATCATCAGAAAGATAATAAAGTCCCTCCAGCTTTCCGCAAATGGAAGGAAGACCAAAAACCGGTTCTGAGGCATAAGAAATAGGCAGCTCGGATCTAATCGAACCGGCAAACTCCGAACTTTCCCACACTGGAGTTACTATACCGCTCCAAAAACTTACGGCGTCTCCCTTATCAGACAATACAACAGGCTTTAAGTATTCAATTGCGGCATTGGAGTCCCAATATAAATAACCGCGATACACAGCGCCACTTTCACCAAAAAAATCAGCTCGAACGACAATCTGAAAGTCTGAGCACGTTTCCTGTTCGGCGAGGGGGCGTACAGTTAATTCATCCTCCACGGTGTCGTCCATAGGAAAAAACCAAACGCTATAGCGATCAAGATCATCAATCGTTAGCTCATATACTTGTTTGTCCAACACAAATCGCCCCCATGTAATTAAACACAACAAAAGGGGGCAGATTTAATCAATGGCCTTTGCACTACCACCACAAATTAAACAAATTCGCCGCCTTCCCCCAACTACCTGACCAACTAGGCAACGGTTTCTCGATCATTATTAACAGAATCAAACAGTACGCCGACGACACCAGCCGCCATAAATCGCCGTTTCACTTCTTCACTTACTATGACCGCACCCAAATATTTTTTAAGTCTAAATATATGACTTGATCCGACCCTACCCGGGTCAACCACCAAATTGTAGAAAGCACCATAGTTGCCGGCCTTATCTGGCCTAACAGGATCATCTACCTCAAACTTTTTATAGCGAGAGCGCTTTTCATCCACGCAATCGATTTGCGTTTCTATAATAATCAAAAAATAGCTCTGGCAAACCACTTTATTATTTATATTAACCGGCTCAAAAACGACATATTGATAAGGTTCGTCTATCTCTGGCAAACCGGCGAGCGAATTTTTTGCCTTCTCGCTTAAAACAGGAACACTGGCGTATCCAGCGAGGGAATAATCAACTTCTTTACCGTCGAACCTTACATCGAGAGTATATGTGCCTGGCTCCATAAAATTAGCTGGAGGATCACTGAAATGCCAGTTATCTACATGATGTACATCTCCGAGCACCCACCTATCGCAGACAGTTACATCTTGTCGCATTAAGTAGTACCTCATTTTAGCCCCTCAATAAAATGGACAGATTTTTCAACTCTAATTTAAATAAATCTGCTCCCTTTTTTCACTTTTTTCAATACTGCCGCCTCCGAATCCGTAAGCAAGCTCACAAAAGGCGACAGATTTACTCAACGCTTTTCTTCTCAACTTTCTTGACCTGGCTCTCGACCTTTAGTCTTACTTTGCTTACGAGTTTTCAACCATGACCGAACAAAAGGGGACAGATTTATTTAATATGCTTTTCAATTCTAATTTAAATAAATCTGCCCCCTTTTCATAACAGATCAAAATACATCCCCCCACTCTCTTTTATTTTCGACAAACAAAGAACTTATCTTCACTGAGATACCCAATACCGCCTAAACGCCAAAATTCAAAATATGAACGAAAGTCAAAATCCAGATCTATTAAAGGCTGCCCCATATACCAAGCCAAATAATAATCAGCGGCAACTCCATAAAGAGCCTCAAACAGTGCATACTCTTGCTCTGTTTTTAGCAACCTGCAATCCCTGACCTGATCCCCCACCAGTTCAAGTATCCAGTTGCTGGGAACGTCTAATTTATCAAATTGATCTTTACTTCCATACAACAATTTTGCACGTTGGCATATCCTGTACAACTCGTCATCTCCAAAAGACTTACAGAAATTTGCCTGATTTTGCAACCAGAGTTTTGCCTTTTGCGTCAATTCAAATTCGCTAGTTTCAATCGTCGGGCATAGGTATAACTTATCTTCAAGCGTACCAGTTTGGATCACCTCATTCACGCGCAACACCAAACTGCCGGCTTGAGGAAAATAACTTAATGCTTTAGTAATTTCAGGTAGAGAAGAATGCACTTTGAATAACGCTAGAAAGTGGGACTTATCAAAATAGGCTTTTCCCTCACAAAAAACGCACCAGTCCTTTAAAAGGGTAGACATCACTTTGCTCTTGGTAAATCTGGTAAAAGGGAAGGACCGATTATCCAACCAATGAAAAATAGGGCGAACTTATTAAATTTGTTTTTTACTATCTTTACAAATTCAAATAAACCCACCCCTTTTATATAACCCTCCTTGACACAAACCAAATGGACAATCAATCACACTCAAAAATTAATTTCACACTTTTACTCACGGATAAACGAAATTCGTCTTTACTTGCCCACCAACATCGTAACTCATCACAAAAGAACTCCAGTTCTCACCCCGCGATGCTGCGCTAGCCTTCAACTCCTTAATTAATCGATACAAAACAGCACCATTGAAATCAGTTTGCGGCTGCTCATTTACCACGCCATTTTTCTCAATGGAGATTTCTTCAACCATGTATCCATCGCACACCTCAGTCTCATACCTGAAGGCATCATAATCTTCAACAATTCCTGACTGAAGCAATTCAAATATACTTTTAACAATTTCTATATCTTTGGTAATCATTCTTTATGCTCCGGTATTCTGCGAGCTTCATTTTCAAATCGAACAGTTTGACGCTTTCCATCGATTATATAAGTAACATCCAACGTATCTGGGCGCAACGATCGAGGATCTTCGCGATTAAATTTTATAGTTGTCGGTCCTACTACTTTATTTGGATCGTTCAAAGCGCTCTTGATTTTGTGTTCGTAAAATACCTTATACGCTGAGCTATTGAAATTCTGATCTTGGGCGAACAAGTTGTAACCATCGCATGTCCCACCCTGACTACACGCTTGTGCGTGTCCGCCTACATCAGTTTCTCTACCGGTCTTCCCAGCAGCAGTTTGCCTCGCGTCCCGTGGAACCTTGATATCAACCGGGGTGAACGTGAGCTCTTCGACTAGACCTCTACTGTCGGTTACAAAAGTAGTGCCGTTGTCCAGCTCATAACGCTGGTTGGGCATACGTGCTTCTGGATTGTTGAGCATTTCGTACTCAGGCGATCCTTTGACTGACTTACTGCTATCGACTTTGATTGTTTCAGCCGTTGGTGTGTCTTGACTATTCCAATTCTGAGGTACCCCATCTGTCGCGCTGGAATCTAGCCCATGAACCGAACAGCTCCCCGCATTACAGGTATAACAAGGCCCAACGTTATGTACCCACGTGTTTAGCTTGCCAACATAGAACGTATGCCCGATATCCACCGTCAGGTTGTACGTTTTACCCTGCGACTGCAGCAGCTTTATTGATACAACGGAGATCGAAGCCTCTTGCGTCGCCCCGTCCCCCAACGACTGCAGTTGATCACCCGGCTTGAGCTCTATAAGTGGCACAAAGCCTTTGCGCGCAGGGACATAGAACGGATGACCCGGCGTCACTTGCAGAGTCTCAGTGGTACCTTCACCGGCACTGCCGTTCTTCACAAGCGTCAACTGATAGATCGGCTGATCCGTGCGAATGTGGGTTGCTGAGACCTTCGAGGCGAACGGCTCACCACCTTCTTCAGGTTTGGTCCAGACGACATCGCCCACCCTGAGCGCGTCAATGGCTCGTTCACCATCAGGGGTGGCGACCATAGTCCCGGCTGCAAAACAGCATGGGCTATAGCCTGCTAATTTGGCCTGTGCTTGGTTGGCAAACTGTTCAGTCCCCTTACCCGCCGCCGCATCCAAGCCTTTACCAGCTGCTGACTCAAGGCCCTTTCCGGCAACAGTCTCTGCAGCCTTGCCAGCGATAGCCTCCGTACCTTTAACCGCTAATGCGTCGCGCGCTGCCAACTCTTTGATTGCGCTTAACAATGCTCCCTTGCCTACTCCACCTATGGGCATAAGCTCAGCAAGCAGCTTGAGATCAATATCTGAATTAATGCCACCACTTGCCAAAACACGTAGCCGGTCTATTTGCTCTGCTTGGGAGGCGGCGTCAGAACTGAGCGCGGCGATCTCAGGGAGTTTCGTGATAGCCGTACGCTCTCCGTATTGCTCGGACCACGCATCAGGCACAACACCCATGCCACCAGGTTCGTTGTTGTAGGTTGTGTTACTTGAAGGATTGAACAGCAGCGAATCCTTGTACTGCTTTTCTGTGGACTTGAACGCAACGACCTGATCCCCGTTGGCAACAATGGGGCTGCCATCTCCCCAGGTCAGCAGGACTTTCTCGTTTTGCAGCTTGGTGATAACTCCCCGCGCAACAGTCAGGTCGTCACCTAATGCTTGCCCTTCAGGGTTAGAAGGACCGTAACCAGCCAGAATCCCTTGAAGCTCATTGTTGGTTTTCTGATCGACCTCGCCTCCGGCAACAAACGTTAGGAGCGCATCCCACTCAAAACCAGATCGGCTTTGACCTTTGGTGGCATCTAAACTCTTGGCCTCTTGAGCCAGTCGTTTCTCTTCTTGAACGTGCAACTTGCGGTTGTATGACTGTGCATTCCCGGCGATTTCCGAGCCCATGGCGACATCGCCATCAACACTCGCGGCAGCGACCAATCCCACCAGCTTCGAAGCCGCATTGACCAGACGATCGTGTTCCGCTGGATCATTGCCACTGAGCAAAGGCGACTTATCCAACGCCACAATAAGGGCTTCGTTAGCACCCGCAGCAATCGCTCCCGTTTTAAAGTCGCCGCCCATTGCTTCTGAAAGCAAACCACCTACAACAGCATGCAGTGCAGTTTTGCTCAGGCCGCTGTCTTGAAGTTTGAAGGCATTACCAAAATCACCAACGCCGGTGAACGCGGTCGCCTGCATTACATCGAAAAGGCTGCCCTTCATTGCATCCTTGAAGCTGCCTTGTCCAAGAGCTTCAGAGAGCGTTCCGCGTACGGCACCGCCAGCCAATTGAATCGTTCCAAAACGGCCAATCGCTGCGGGGTCATTCCAATGGGGTACGACGCTTGGTCCACTTACCTTGTTAGTTACAGGGTCGCTCTGCGCGCCAAACCAATTGCCACTGGCGTAATTCACAAAGCCCGCAGAAGCGCCCGCAATCAGTGACTGCTTCAAGCTGTCGCTGCTGAAGGTTTCCTTGAATGCGGCCCCCAAGTTGCCTTTATTGTTTATGGTGCTGACGACGCCGGTACTGGCAAGCGAGGTCAACGAGGCAGTCGCGATGACGTTGCCCAACCCTGCTGCAGTTCCTGCGACTGCTGCGGTGGTCGACGTCGCAGCGGTAGCGGCTGTCGCGGCAGCCATAGTAGAGCCGGCCCCTACAGCGCTACCTGCCGAAGCAGCTAGCGCACTGGCCGCTCCCGCCGTCAACACGGTGACAACGATAATAATTGCCAGCATTGCGCCTTGGCCGAGGCTGGAGTGGCTGTATTTAAAGGAGTCGTGCAACTCCTTCAAATGCCGCCAATCCACATCCCCACGCTTCTCGGCTTCTTTCAACCAAGCCAACTGTGGGTCTGCTTTGACCATCACATCAATCGTCTGGCTAACCGTGTTCTGATCGATCTGTTTAATGTCGATCTTCAGCCCGTTGACCGCCTTGATCGCCAATTCACCCTGTGCCTTCAACTCACTCTGACGCAACGTCTCGTCGGTATTCCCCTTGCCCTTGGCGCTGGTCCAAGCCAGATCACCTTTGCTTTTCTCGTGACTCTCCTGGTGCAGGTCTTTGACTGCCTCGAACGTCACTGCACCACCACTGGTGATGGCCAGGTCCTTACCACTCTCAAGCTTGGCCCGCTGATACAGCTGATCACCGCCACTGACCAGCGACAGATCAACACCAGTCTTGATCTCAGTCCCCACATTTGTAACGTGGGTCACCTCATCACGCTTGGTCTTCTTCGCGCCCCAGCCCCCCTTCTCCTTCATGTCGTAAAGGCTGTAGGTGCTGTTCTGCGCCGCCAGCAGGTTCAACTTATCCCCGCTATACAGATAAGCCTCATTCCCCGCACTGATCCTGCTCGCCACAATCGTGGTGTCACGCCCGGCCTGGCTGACAAAATCCCCACCCGCCGTCAGTACACTCGCCACCTGGGTGGTCTGGTCGTCCGAGGTCTTGATGCGTTTTTTGCCGTGCTTTTCCTTGCCTTCGACGTTGTGCATGTCGCTGACCGAGGCGACGTTGAGGTCGCGGCCGGCGGCGATGTTGAGGTCTTTGCCGGCGGTGGCGGTGCTGCCGATGATGTTGACGTCTTGCCCGGCCTGCAGGTTGAGGTTGCCGCCCGCCGTGACACTGGCGGCGAGGTTTTTGACGTCGGTGGTGATGCTGGATTTCTCGCCGTCGTCGCGGGTCTCGTGTTTGACGCTGGTGTCGCTGGCGGCGATGAGGTTGAGGTCGCGGCCGGCGGTAAGGTTGGCGTCGTTGCCCGCTGTCAGCGCGCCTCGGTTGGTGAGGTCGCGGCCGGCGTCGATGGCGAGGTTTTCGCGGGCGACGATGGTGCCGGCGCTGGTGTCGGTGAGGGTGCGCATGCCGACGCCGTCACGCACCTGGATGGCGGTGGTGTCGTTGGTGACGTCGCCTTTGAGGGCCGTGAGGCTGACTTGCTTGCCGCGAATTTCGCCGGCCATGGCGTTGCGGATGCTGTCCTGGGCCAGCAGGCTCAGGTTGTTGCCGGCCTCGACCAGGCCGCCGGTGTAGATACTGCCGCTGCTGATGGCGGTAAGGTTGTTGCTGGCGCGCAGGGTGCCGACGTTGATCAGGTCGCCGCCGGTGACGAGGTTGAGGTCGCGGCCCTGGATCAGGCTGTTGCCGCGCACGTTGCGCGAGTCGGCCTGGGCCAGGTACAGCACCGGCACGAGCACGGTCTGGCCGTCGATGACGCGGTTTTCCATCCACACGATGTCGTGGGTCAGGGCGCCGACTTGCTGGCCGGTGAGGGCCACGCCGAGGCTCAGGCGCAGGGCGTCTTTGCTGGCCAGCGCGTTGTCCATCAGGTAACGGAACTGGTCGGCGTCGCTGTACAGGCCGCCGGCGAGGAAGCGTTGGCCGGTTTGCGCGAGGACGGCGTCGCGGATCAGGCGGGTTTCGTACTGGCCGTCACCGAGGCGGCGCCAGGCGTTGTCGGCGTTGAAGCCGAGTTTGCCGAGCATGTAGTCGGAGCTGAAGAAACCGGACACCGAGGTGAACTCGGGGTTGGTCTCGATCAGGTAATGGCTGGTGGGGTCGGCGTTTTTGACGAACAGGCCGTACTCGCCCTTGGGCAGTTGGAAGGTGGGCGAGGTGGTGGGGTCGACCGGGGCGAAAGCGGTGCCGGTGTAGTCCACCGGTACGAAGCCGCCGCCGGGGGCCACGCCTACGACGGGCAAGACGCTGCCGGGGGCCTGGGCGCTCGGGTCGTTGGCGTGTTTGCTCAGGTTGATGTTGATGCCGCCGACGGGGATGCCGGTCTGGTCGTCGCCGAGGGTGCCGGTCAACTGGGCCAGGGTGTTGTTGTGCAGCGTGCCGTTTTGCAGGGTGCGGGCGACGTTGAGGTTGACCGTGCCGCCCGCCTGCAGGGTGGCGTCGTAGCCGGGGCCGCCGTTGCTGGTCCAGGTGGTGACGTCGCTTGAGTGGACGAAAGGCCGGCTATTGGGCGAACGGTTTTTCAGTTCTTCGAAGCGCGCCTTATCGAAATTCCCCGCTGCCGTGGCCGCATTGAACGCGGGAACGTCGACATAGCGCATGCGTTCAAACAAATCGTCGGGAACGTGCCCCGGCGTGTTGACGACAATCTTGCGCTGCCCCGTGCGCGTGGCGGCGCCCTGGTTGAGCAGGTCACCGGCGGTGATGCTCAGGTCGCCATTGGCGGCCATCAGGCTGTAGCGGTTCTGCACATTGTCGCCTTGCAGCAGCATGTTTTTGCCGGCCACCAGGCGCGCCGATACTGAATCCTTGGTCGCCGCCTCAAGGTACGTTTCGTAGATGGTGATCTCGCCACGTTCCCAGTCGTCTTTCTCGCCGCAGTGTTGCGAACAAACCCAATACAAGCTACCGGTGGTGAGCGTCTGCCCGAGTTCGAATTCGTCCTTGGCGTTTTCGATAAAGCCTGCATTGATGCCGATGGAGCCTTCGCTTTCCACGGTGCCGGAACGGTTGCTGAACAGCACGGCACGCCCGCCATCCCGCGCGGCGAAGCTCAAGTTGCCTTTGCTGTAGACGTCGCCATAGCTGTTGCTGAAGCCATTGCTGCGCAAGGTCATGTCGCCGCCGCTGAACAGCAGCGAATCGGCGGCATTGGTGATGCCGTTGACCGCCGTGAGGTTCACCGTGCCCTGGGCACCGAGGGTGCCACGGTTGTTGATTTGCGCGGCGGCGATATCCAGTTGCTGGCGGGCGGTGAGGAAGCCGAGGTTGTCCAGGGTGCCGCCCAGGGTCAGGCGGGTATTGGTGGCGGCCAGGCGGCCGCCGTTCTGGCTGAGGTTGTTGGCGGCGACGGTGAGTGTTTGCAGGGCCGAGACGCGGCCGCTGTTGCTCATATCGCCGGTGTTGATGCTGATGTCACCGTCGCTGAGCAGTTCGCCGCCGTTGTCCAGGCTGGCCACGTTGAGGGTCAAGCCCTTGGCGCTGGCCATGCGGTCACCGGCCTTGAGGGCCAGCGCCTGGTCGCTCTTGTAGGTGAGCACGTCGTTGAGTTGTACGCGGCCCAGGCCGTCGACGTTGCCGAAGGCCCAGTCGGCGCTGCCCATGCCCTGGATATTGCCCTGGCTGCCGGAGAGGCTGGCGGTGTTGAGGTGGAACAGGCCGGTGCCGGCGTGTTGCAGCATGCCGTTCTGGTTGTTGAGGCTGGCGGCGTCGAGGCTGAAGGCCTGGCTGCCGAATTCGAGGGTGCCGTTCTGGTTGTTCAACGCACCGCTGAGGTTGACGCTGCTGCTGGCGCCGCCCAGCGCACGCAGTTGCCCGCTGGCGCTGTTATCCAGGTTGCCGCCGGTGAGGGTCAGGCCCTGGTTGGCCTCGATCAGGCCGCCCTGGTTGGTGAGGGTGTCGCGTGAGTTCAGGCTGATCTGATTGCCGCTGACCTGGCCGCCCGCACTGTTGTCGAGGGTCGCGCCGCTGACGGTCACTTGTTCTTTGCCGAACAGTTTGCCGCCACGGTTGGCCAGGGCTTCGACGGTCAATTGCAGGTTGCCGACCAGGCTGGCCATCAGGCCGCCGCTGCCGTTATCGACGCTGTTGGCGGTGACGCTCAGGCTGTCGCCCTGCACGGTGCCGCCCTGGTTGTGCAGGCTGGCAGTGGTGAGCACGGTGGGGGCGCCGCTGCTGAGGATCAGGCCCTTGCGGTTGCTCAGGTCCTGGCCGCTGTAGGTCACGCCTTCGGCGCCGGCCAGCAGTTGGCCGTTGTCGTTGTTCAACTGCTGCGCGGCGATGTCCAGGCGCTTGCCGCGCAGGGTGCCGCCGTCGTTGTTGAGGGTGGTGAGTTGCTTGACCAGCACGCTGCGTTCGCCCGCGTCGATCTGGCCGCCGACGTTGGTGAGCAGGTCGCTGACCTTGAGCACCACGTCGCCGCCATCGCTGACCAGCGCGCCTTTGTTGCTGTTGGTGAAGGTCTGCGCGGTGACGTCGACAGTCTGGCCCAGCAGGATGCCGGCGCTGTTGTCGAAGCGCTCGCCCTGCAGTTGCAGCAGGCCCTCGCTCTGGATGCGGCCCTGGGCATTGAGCAACTGGCCCGGCCCTTTGAGCAGCAGGCTTACGCCCTGGGCGCCACCGGCGAGCAGGCCGGCATTGCGGTTGTCGAGGCCGGAAGCGCGTACGTCGAGGCGGTCGCCCAACATGCGCCCGGCGCGGTTGTCGATGTCGCCGCCAGCCACGTCGAGCAGCAGTTGCTTGCCGACGATCACGCCGCTCTGGTTATCCAGGTTGGCGGCGTGCAACTCGATATCGCCCTGCCCGGCCTGCAAGCGGCCCTGGGCGTTGTTGAGCTGTTGCGCGGCGGTCAGCGTGAGCTTGCCGGTGTCGGCGCTCAATACGCCGCCTGCGTTGCTGCTGAGGGTGCCGGCTGTAACGTTTAGATCGGTGCTGGCCTGGGCGAAACCTTGGTTGTTGTTGAAGGTGTTGGCGACGCTCAGGTTGAGCGCGCCGCCGTCGGCCTGGATCAGGCCCTTGAGGCTGTTGTCGAGGTCGCTGGCATTGACGGTCGCGGTTTTGGCTACCAGTACGCCGTTCTGGTTGCTCAGGTTGCCGGCATTGACGGTCAGGTCGTTGGCGATGACTTGCCCGCCGCTGTTGTTCAGGTCGGCGCTGGTCAGCGCGAGACTGCCGCCGGCCATTTCGATACGACCCTGGCGGTTGTCCAGGGAGGCGCTGTTGAGCGTGGCGGCCTGGCCTTCGCCGAAGCGGATCAGGCCACCGAGGTTGACGATGGCCGGTGAGCTGATCACCAGGCTCTGCTCGCCGAACAGACGCGCGGTGGCGCCCTGGTTGGTGAGCTTGGCGCTGCTGACCTCGATGTTCTTGGCCTGGATGATCGCGCCCTGGTTGGTCAGCGCTTGTGCGGCGGTAATCGCCAGGCCTCGGCTGGCCAGCAGGCTGCCGCTGGTGGTGACGGTCTGCGCGTTCACCACCAGGTCGCCGGTGGTGTTGCGGGTGTTATCGGCGGCGACGCCGGCTTCGATGATGCCGGGGTTGTTCACGCTGGCCGCATTGATCTCGATGCGCTGGCCGGCGGCAATGCTCTTGCGGTTGACCAGGTCCTGGGCGCTGCTCAGTCGCACGTTGCCGTTGGCGTAGACCTTGTCGGTGAGGTCGACGGTCTGTGCGCTGACCTTGACGTTACCGGTGGCCGCCGCCTGCGCCATGCTCAGGCGGCCGTTGGCGTCGAGCTGGATATCGCCGCCACTGGCCGCCAGGGTACCGTCGAGCTTCACGCCCACACCGGCCTCGGTGCCCACCAGCTTGATCGCGCCGGCGTACATGCCGCCCAGGGCCGACGAGTCGATCGCCAGCTCGGGTTTGGCGCTGCCGTCATCGGCGCGCACGGTGGTTTTCAGGCTTTGCGCATCGACGTCGTTGCGCCCGGCGATCACGTTGAGTTCACGGGCGTTGATCTGAGCGTTGATTTTGGCGGAGCGGGTGATGATGTCGAAGCGTTCGACATTGCTGGCGTTCAAGCCTTCGCCGTCGATGGTCACGGCACCGCCATCGACCTGGTAGCTTTTCAACTGGCCGGTCGGGTCGATGACCGGCTTACCCGTGGTCAGGGTCACATTGGGCGTATTGATAAAGCCGCAACCGCTGCACGTCACACCGTACGGGTTGGCCACGATGACCTTGGCCGACTGCCCCGCCACTTCGGTGTAGCCGCGCAACTGGCTGACGCTGCCGCCGTTGACTTCATTGAGGATGACGTTGGCCGCGCCGCCCTTGAGGTTGGGGTTGCCGACAATGATCCCACCCAGTTGGGTGTTGACCATGGGGCCGTTGCCATTGTTAAGGATCACGCCGTTGGGGCCGACGTTGTAGTCCTTGAACTGGTTATGAGACAGACCCGCGCCGTTCGGCGTGGCGATATTCACCACCGGCACACCATTGCCCGCCGCGCCCACCGTGGTACCCGGCGCACTGACCACGATGCCCTCGGCCTGGGCCAGCAACGGCTGCCAGAACAGCGCGTTGGCGAGGATCAACGCCAGCCCGCGCTTGGGCAGGCCGAAGAATGCGTTTCGCGGCTTCAGGGCAGCAGAAGGTTGGCGGGCCAGGAAGGCGAATTGTCGAACATCCATTTTCGTAGTCTCGTTGCAGCGGGCATTAAGGACATGCGGCAGTAACCGGCGCTGGGGGCTCGCTCATTACTGTCGACATGCGATCGTCAGGCTGGCTGGAGATAGAACGTCAGTTCTTATTTCCATATCGAGAAAATGCCATTACTTAGCCATCAGATCGCCGAATAAGTTAGTACAAGGAAAGGGGGAAAAGTTCGCGAGGGATGTGTGAATTGGATCCCACTTATCGGAATTTAGGGGTGGGGTTGGTTTGAATAGCGTTGGCGCAGCGGGCGAGTGGGATTGACTCAGTTGCTGCCACGTCAGTGTAGGCCTCCCTGAGCACGGGAGAAGCGGCCGAAGCTCAGGGAGGATATCTATTGGTTTGCGCAACTAGTCGATGGGACTTCTGCGACAGGTCCGGGCGTCTCTAAACTGGAGCGCTCTCATTGTGGCGACCAGGCCTGGAATACTGGCGATTCTGCACAGATTTTGGAGGATGAGGATACTTGGAAATATTGGAGCGGGCTCTGCGTGATGAGGTGCGCCATCAAGCGCAGAGCTTAGGGTGAATTTGTGGGGATTCCTCAGGGTCTGGCCCCTACTCCCCCAAAAACACCGGCGCAAGGCCGGTGTTGAGAATGTCAGATGAAGTTGAAACTTCAACAACTCACCAGACCTCATGAGTCTCAGCTCTGTAATTATTTTCAATACGCTCAACAAGCAATGGAGCACTGATAATTCCTCTTGTGGAGTGCCTCAGCTCTTCCGAGCTAATCTCTCTCTCCAGCCGAAGTGCTTCGCTTCCATTCCACAGCCAAATAGAGCCTCCCGGCCCGCCATTCCTGGAACGGAACGTAGGAAACACTTGTAACCTTTCGGGAACCGGAACATTTGCCACAACGGATAGAAGGCCTTGATTTACCGCACTTTGAACAACAAAAAATGCGGAAAATTGTGGTTCACCATCAACTACAGCCGAAAAATCTTTTGGTTGTTCATTATGAAACCCTGGGAAAACACGAATTAAAAAACCAAATTCCGGATGTTTATGAGTAACTTGCACATATGCGACACCCTGCGAGGTTAACACCTGCAAAATGTCGCCCAGCCTTACCTTCTTAGCCATTTAAAATCCTTCATATCCAGCTTTTTTCGATGGTAAGGATCCGCCTTCATCTCGTCCGTAATCTTGGTAAGGCTAGTCGGCTTAGGAACTTCACCTGCGCCTTTTGAACCAACAAATCAACCTTGTCTTTTTAACTTGCTCGTCACATATTGTTCTAGATATTCTTCTAAAGGCTTGGCAGTCCCTAGAACATGAAGCTCTCCTGTTTCCTTATCAATTAGGAACGGTCCATTTCCAGCCAGCTGAGCCGAAAAACTCCCTGTCTCTAAATATTCTTTAGATTGATAGCAAAAGAACCATCCATCAGAAAACTCTCCCTCATGCGTTAACTGCAGAGGAATATCTGAGTCTTTTAAATACGCATTAGCTCGTTCCAGCGCACTCTCATAGGTAATCATTAATTAGTTCTCAGCAACTGTAGCGTCTTAAAATTATTCATATTAGCTGGCTTCCCAGTCTGCCCATCTAGATATCGGACAACCCCATTCTGATTAACCACGTTGAAAACATGGCCTGGCTGACCTGGACCATAGGAACCGAACACAATCCCGCGGGAAATAGGGGTCAGACCACTATTCTTCTAATTGGATAAGAGCCTACAGCTTAGCCGTCGATCACTACGCCGACGAAATAAAATAATTACAAAAAACAAATCATGCTTTTAAAATAGCAACTTCACTGAACTCTAAAAAACGCAAACCGTGGTCTGCCCCCTATTTCCCATAATCATCAGCCGCATGAAGTTTGGCACCGCCTGCACCTTTCTCGTTTTATATAAAACGAAGTTTCCAATAGTCATTGCCCTCCACTATCCAGTACCGCTCGCGAGCAGGGATCAAAAAACTAAAATCAAAGCATTCAGCAATCCAGTCTGAATAAGCTAGACTTTCATGATCACGCACGTCATCCATATGCATAAAAATCTTTCTATCAAAATTTATGTAGAACTTTGGAAACCTGGAATGAATGATATTGGCCTTTTTAAATAGTGCTGGGGACAAACCCTCACCGGTTAAAAAATAATGTTCAACTTTTTCGAAAACATTATAATCCACCTCTATGAAATCCTTTAAATCGCTTGAAGTAAGAATTTTTTCACTTGAATCATCTAAATACTGCGAAAAATTTTCCGAGGTCATTTTCAGAATACCGCCTCTAAAACTTTTGCAAGACTGCTCGTATTGCTCCTGGGTTATATCGCCATCTTCAAGATAGGCGCGATAGTCTTTTTCCGCGTCAAGAGAGAAATTATATTTCTCATCCATTACCCAATAACATATTCCAGAGTGTACAAAAAAGCAGATACTTTTCTCTCCATTCCACAGATCGTCAAAAACTGTCTGGTTCACCTTCATTGCTTGAACTCCTTGAAAAATTCTTCCTGTGTATAAACACGGGCGTTACTCGAGTTTTTTTCGAGTAGCGACTCCCAAATTTTGGGTAGCTCGAGGGAGTAACCGGGCTGGTCTTTGTCTACCCTCTTAGGTGCATCAGGATCCTTCGTCATACCAGCGACAGGCCGCTGAGGGACTACTCTGTCCATAATTTCCTTATGAAGGCCAGCATTCACGTCAAAAACCACTACAGATCCATCAGGTCGCTTGTTCATCAAGGGGAAATAGGGGAAATAGGGGTCAGCCCCTGAGGGATCCCGTGTTGTGTATTGAGATTTTGCTCCTGTTAAGGAGCGAAAAATCATGCTGAAAAAGGGCGTATTGGTTAGGTAGACCGAAGGTCGTCAGACTGGGGTGCAGAAAGACTACAGAACGGGTGCAACTTGAGTGCAGAGAGGGTGCACTCAGGGTGCAGCAGCAACTGAAAATACCGGCGCAAGAGTGCGCCGGATGACAGACAAAGCAAAATACCTGCTGATTAAGACTCTGGCAAAACCGAAAGTACTGCTTTAAAAATATAAGATCCATCATCAACGGCTGATGATGCCTCATATATTGCTTCGGTCGCTGTCATAAGCGAATCCTCTCCACCAGCTAAGGACAGCGCCGATACTGCGCGGGCCTGGCTAAACAACTGAAGTCCTTCTTCATTTAAGTTTTGCCCTTCATCCAGGCTGTCTTGCAAGTCAAAATACTTCTCATCTAACCGTGCAGCTAAAGCATCTAGCCCATAAACCTGATCAGTCGTGAGTTTATTACCAGATCGTAGCTGCCTAAGAGATTCGACAACAATAGGCACCTCTACTGGACAGGCCTGAAAAGCAAGTTCACAAGCCACTTTTACAGCACTTCTTCGTTGCTCTTGACTGACTAACTTAAGCTTTTCTACAAGGCCCTTCTCAACCATTTCTAAACGCATAATCATTGTTTAGCCTTTGGCAGTGGTTTTAATGGTGTTGACACATTGGCCCCTGTCGGCTCAATTACGTTCTGACATGATGCACAGACAGGGCGTGTCGCACCGATATCAACAACTTTCAATCCGTTAGCGTTGGCATAGCTGACAATATCCGCTTCTGCGTGGCCAGTTCCAACAACTACTTTCTCGCCTTCTTGCAAACTCACTCCAGGACGAAGATAGCCACGAGGTTCACTTGTACTGACCAGAACAGAGCGAACACCATTGAAAATAGGGGTCAGACCACCATTGAAACTTTTATAACCGTCTTGCTTAAAAAACGTAAAGCAAATGAAAATAAAAAAGCTAATTTTTTAAATAGCGTAATGTTCCAAGCTTGCCCCACAGAAACTAAAACAAAACGTGGTCTCAAAAACGTGGTCTGACCCGATTTCCAAATCTGTCCCTTTTATCATCATCAAGGAAAATTAGTATCCACAAAGTCTCTAGCAAAATCTTCTGCGTTTATTTTTATACCAGCTCGCGCGAATTTTTCCGAATTCACGCGCCACACTTCTTTTATTTTCTCCACTAGGGATTTCGGAAAATCCATCTGAGACGCGACAACATCCCTCCAACTGCCTTGCACCCCGTACAGCTCGTGCAACTTGGGCTCCAGCGCACTTAACGCCGCACACTGCTCGTCTGTCAGCTCATCAATAGCCGAAAGCACGTAGCATTCCAGTAGCCGGAGAAAAGGCTTCCCCTCATATCGATTCATAACGGCTCTCAAATAAAATCCGGGTGAACTTGCAACTGCTGCAGAAACTTATCGAAGCTATCGGCAAGTTGGGTGCGTTCTGAGCCTTCATGTGAATAATACCAAACAGAACCGGATGGCGAATCCAGCGAGATATAAAACTGGCTGCCACCTCCGTCGCGCCCAATGGGCAACATGAATGGCCCCAACACTTGAGCCCAGTCATCAAGAGCCTTATCCAGGCTGTCGATACTTGCGTCTCCTAGTGAAAAAAACCAATCAACGCTGACGCTAGCATCTGGTGATGCGTTCAAAAAGAAACTTCCGGCTTCAGGATGCCCACCGTTGGCACTTCGAATGAATTGAAGGTAGGTTTCTGGAAGCCTACGGCCCAGCCGAGCCTCAAGGGCGCGCACGCTTGAGTCATCACCACTGAAACCCACGCTGGGGCGTCCCCCGACATTGATGTTCAACTCAGCAATATTCATTCTTCCACCTAATTTTTTGGGGGAAATAGGGGTCGGGGAAATAGGGGAAATAGGGGTCAGACCACTATTCTCTATTCTTCTATTTTTAACTCACACTTTTTCGGGCGTCCTGACACACCCGGTGAAACTCTTTTACCTAATATCTGCGCAATCTCTGACGCGAACTTCTGATTTCCCAAAACGTAATTACCGTTCGTAGAAGATCGAATTTGTTCTATCAATTCAGGTGAAAGCCGATCCATGAATATAGACCGGTAAGCTTCGGCTCGTTGCGCGGCGCCGCTACCTAACTCGCTATAGACTGCATGCGGGCTTATAAAGCCTGATAACTCACCCTGTGCGTTTGCTCTATAGCTGGTCCAGCGATAGTCGCCCGGATGAGCAACCATACCCGCTCTGACCGGGTTCATTTCGATATATCGATAGCAAGCTAAAACATAGTTTTCTTGTTGAACCAAACAGGAGCGAAAGCGGCCTTCCCACAACGTGCCCGTTCGTTGATATGTTCGATTGACATATTGAACGTAGCGCTGCCCCAGCCCCTTCATAAGTAGGCTACCCCCCGCGCAGCAGGTGGGAGTCAACAATAAATGAACATGATTTGTCATCAAGCACAATGCGTGAACTTTACAACCGTACAGCTCAGCAAGCTCGGCTAATGTATCAATGTAAAAAATATAGTCTTTATCTGCATAAAAACACGCGGCCCGATTGTTTCCCCGCTGAATAATATGCAACGGGATATTCGGCAGTAAAACCCTGGGACGGCGAGCCATATAAACCTCTAACTGTATAAGAGCTTACAGCTTAGCCGTCGATCACTAGGCCGACGAAATAAAATAATTACAAAAAACAAATCATGCTTTAAAAGAGCAGCTCTAAAAACGCTAAACCGTGGTCTACCCTATTTTTCCAAAAAATAAACCATATTTTTAAAGAGCAACTCCACTGAACTCTAAAAAACGTAAAACGTGGTCTGACCCCGATTTCCAGACCCCCAACTTCTTGATTTTTCGTAAGAAAAATCGGGGATCCCTCAGGGTCAGACCACTATTCTTCTATTTAAAAGAGCAACTCTACTAACCTCTAAAAACGCAAAAATGTGGCCTACCCTATTTCGCCAAAAATAAACCATATTTTTAAAGAGCAACTTCACTGAACTCTAAAAAACGCAAACCGTGGTCTGCCCCCTATTTCCTTCTCCCTCAACCCCTACTCCCTCCTTATAAACCTAATCAGCAATCCTAAAGAAATGATTATCTAGATCATCAGGGGGAAACTGACTAGGCAAAATTTTTGACGAAATATCTCTGCTAAGCAACTTTAAAAGAAACTCAACACAGCCAAAATTGTAGACCTCCTCCGCCCCCTGATCCGAGCTATGAATTGCAACTTTCCATGACTCTGGTTCTCCATTGACTAACCAAACAAGAGTTTCTCCATTATCCGTTACCGCCCAAGGAAGAAAAGAACCTTCCGCAGGGTAAGCTGGTCTCGGATAGTCCGACGAAAACTCCTGCCTCATTACAGCGTATGCATCTATAAAGTATTTGCTTTTTTCAAAATTCAAGTTTGGATTTTTTGAAAATGGATCTAGAATCCATAAAAAATCGTCTACCGACCCACATCCGTAAATTGATATTAATTGTTTGAAATCATTCGGCAATCGTGGATTTCCCTCAGATTCAAAGTTCGCCCAAGCCGTGTTATCGAAGATTCGCTGAGAGGGTGGCGAAAGAAGACTAATCAGCTTATTTATCATTCCTACTTAACTCCACTCACGTTTGGGATTGATACATCAAGAGTCAAACCGCCTGATCCACGAGCAGATAACGTTACACCGGTTGGCATTGGATTTGTACCCGTGTAAATAGGCACCGCCCTATAGCTTACGGTTTCACCACTCTGCACCGCGCTCCTGACTTGACGCTCAAATGAACTCATATTTGGATGATTTGCGTTGCGCTGGAAAAGTGTCACCAAATTTCTTGCATCATCACCAGCCCCCCCTAGTGAATTTGCTAGCAAATGTCCTCGTGCATGGTTAGCAGGCTGCCCTTCAAAACCTGGAGGTCGAATTGCTGGATTAGCGCTTGAACCGCCTCCCAATGAATCCTCCCTAAGGACTGCTGTAACTCCAGTAGGTCGACCAAGTGAGTCAAGCTCGCCGAGAATTACGTTGCTTGGGGCATTTGGACTTGGCCTGGCCAGCGAAGGGTAGCTGCTTTCTGGAATTTCTTTTGGAGGCGCGAAATCCGCATCGTTAGCAGCAGCCTTACCAGCATCTACAAAGCCAGTTTCTCCAGAAACCAGCCCTGAAGGAGTTGCCTTCGCCCCCCCCAACT
Organism: Pseudomonas sp. Wu6; assembly: GCF_019891515.1. Taxonomy (NCBI): domain Bacteria; kingdom Pseudomonadati; phylum Pseudomonadota; class Gammaproteobacteria; order Pseudomonadales; family Pseudomonadaceae; genus Pseudomonas; species Pseudomonas sp. Wu6. Next base: position 102,738 of record NZ_JAFLXH010000018.1, read on the forward strand.
CTATTCGAGCAGCGACCTTAGCCGTAACCTTCTCCGCCAGCAAGGCGCCACCCTTCACCAGCCCACCGCCAGCTGAAAGGACCGCAGCCATATCGCTGATCAGCCTTCCAGTTTCAACCCCGGCGTTATAAGAGCCACTGGGCCCGGCTTCTTCATACTGCGCTTGCAGTCGATCGATGCGATCAATATACGGCTGCTTGACCGCGTCCCAAACACCACCGCTCTCCACTACAGCTTTCAGCGCCGCATAGGTCGCCTTGAGGTTGCCTGCGGTGCGGACGATGCCATCAACGGTGTCGTTCAGCCCCAGAACAGCGCCAGCGGCAGTACCGAGTGTAAAGCTGGCATCCTGCGCGATGTCGATCGCTGTCCACTTCGTAGCTGTGCCTGTACTGCAGACCAACGTCGGACACTCACTCATTTCCTTGTCTCTCTGAGCCTTCTGCGCCTTGCTCAGATAGTTGTTCTGGACGGCATTAGTGCCCGCTTGCGCGCCGGTCACTGCCCCACTCAGGTCACCACCTGCAATCCCCCCAGCCAGCCCAGCGGCCAAACCGGACAGCGCAACCACCGTCTCTCTCTGCTCCTGCGTCAGATCCGCCGTTTTAGTGTTTGGGTACAGTTGATGGGCGATCAATTCGCCCGTCGCTGCCCCGGCACCGCCTGCCAGCGCCGAGTTGCCTTGGGCCTGTGCCACCACGGCACCCAATACCGCATGCGCCATAGTATTCAGCGCATCGTTGTCCCCGGTGGTTTTCTTGATCACTTGTGCCAAGTAAGGAGACGACGCCCCCGCAATAGCGGAGCCAATATCGCCCCCAACCAGCCCTTGCAATGCTGCTGTCACCGCCTGTGCTACACGCGGGTAATTACCGCCGACCCCGTAGTCGGCCATGATTCGTTTATAAGCGTCAGTGGCGATCAGTTTTTTCTTGTAGGCGTCGACGTCCTCTTTTTTGGCATCCTTTCCAGGCTCTTTGATGCCACGCTTATCAAGTTCAGCACGCGCTTCTTTATCGGCATCGATCTGACCCTGAGTCCGAACGATGTCTACCGTCTGAGTGCCAATATCCGCAATCAACTGCACCTGCCGCAGCCGTTTCTGCTCTTTCTCCTTATCGAAGATGGGGCTGATGGCGCCGTTGGCGTGTTCAACATCGTGGCTCAGCGTTGCCACGTCCTGCTGCTGTTTGGCAGGGTCGCGGATGTTGAGGGTGCCGTTGGAAATGGCCGAGGACGTGGTGCCGTTGTCGCTGTCGCCGTGGTTGAATCCGACCAAGCTGCCGGTGGGCATATTGCTGATGAACGCGTTGGTGCCATCGCTGCCACTGCTGACGCTGGCGCTCTGCAATTGGCTTGTGTACTCAGCCTTGTTCTTTAAAACGCTCCATCCCAGCGTACCGGTGTTCAGGCGGTTTTTGTCCGGCGTAGCCGTGCTGGCGATCACGCTGCCATCGAGCTGTGTGTGGTTGCCCACGTCAATCTGGTAGCCGCCCTTGCCGCCGAACAGGCCGGTCTGCTCCTGCACACTCTGGTATTTGGAGTCGATCTTGCTTTTGCTGATGCTCAGGTTGGCGCTGGCGCCGCTGCCGATGATGGCGAAACTGACGCCTCCACTGACATCCGTTTGCTTGGACTTGTAGTTATCGGTGTCCTGCAGGCTTTGCAGCGTGAGGTCGCGACCCACGGTGGCGGTGATTTTGTCTGCGCTGACTTGCGCACCTTTGAGGGCAGTGTCTCGTCCGCTGATCAGGCTGACCTGTTTGCCGGCGTCCAACAAAATAGGGGGCTGAGCACTATTCTTCTACAAAAAATAAATCATATTTTTAAAGAGCAACTTTGCTGGACTCTAAAAAACGCAACAACGTGGTCTGACCCCTATTCCCTTTCGAGGACGGGAATACGCTGCGCGGGATCGGTGATGTCATACACATGCTGCTCACAGCCCGCGCCGACGATCACGAACTCCACCAGGTAAATCTTCTGCTTCTGCGGCTTGAACGCCGAGCTCATAGGGCCGCAGGCGTAGACAATTTTTTCGGCGTAGCGGTAGTAGTTCGAGTCATACACCCGCGACTCGCCCAATACCTCGATTGTCTGCCCCGGATCAGCCAACACTTCCAACTGCGGGAAGCGCTTGACCGCCGCGCTGTTGGCAACCTCACTCATCTTGGCGATCCAGCCGAACACCTTGCCCCGGCCCGAATCTACCACCGTGCCGAGGATCTCCGGCCGCTGATCGGCATCACCGCCACGGCGCACGGAGAACTGCACAGGGTAGGTAAAACCGGTGGCCCGCATGATCACCTTGGCTTGCTCGGCATCGGCCACGACCTTGTTCTGCTGCAACTGCACGCCGTCTTTGAGCAGGCTGGACGACGAGTCGCGAACATTGGAGTGACAGCCCGCGAGGATCAGGGCCGAGAGGATAAAGGCAACTTTTTTCATAAGGGTTTTCCGTGTAGATACATAGGCCATGCAAGGGTCAAAAACTCAAAAAAATACGACACCGTATAAAAACAGGGCGAAGCCGGCCAACGCCCCTCGCCACTCCGGGTCGGCATCCTTACTCATGCCGCCCGGCGCGATGGCCACCCTGGCGCCTCGCGCATAGCTGTAGACCGCCTGGCCAAACCACAACTGCACCAACACCATGAGGAAAAAGCGCTTCCAGCTACCGTCAAATCGTAGAAAGCCATTGAGTAGCGCAGCCAGGAGTAAGACCAGGCCAATGCCGTGCTGATATTTGTATAAGTTCGCGATCATGCTACCCACCCTTGACTGTACCTTTGAGGCCTTCAACCAACTTTTCCCACACCCCCGCAGTACCCAAGGCATTGGAAAGTCGCGAAGCCGTTTCCGGCGTAACGCCCTTGGTCACTGCAAACTTTTCAAAGCCCATGCTGAGTGCGTTACCTGTGGCCGCTTCCGGAAGTTCTTCTTTCAAGTAGCCAGACAGGAAAGAGGCCGCCATCGAGGTGTTCGACAGCCCAGCACTTACGCCGCCCGTTGTCACCGCCGCGCCCGCCCCCAGGGCAAACCCGACGTCGCTGACCATTTTCGCGTCGGCGGCCTTGATCCACTTCAGCGTATTGGCGTCAGCCAGGTCGATGTTGGCGCCGACCGCGATACATTCAGCACTGCCACATGACATGAAGCGCGGGGTGTACAACACGCCCTCGATCGTGACCGGTACCTTGTATCCGCCCCTGTCGTCCAACGGATAGCCGGTCAAGCGGTCGCGTTTACCCGTCCCACCGTCCGGGTACGCGTATGCCCCTCCTGTCAGCACGCGGGAAAAACCACTTTCTGCCTCCATCGTCCATGCATAAGACTGAGTGTTTTCCTTGATGTAGGCGATAACCTGCTGGTCCGCCTTCTCATGCTTGCATATCTATTTAATCAGATGTTTGATTGAGTCAAACAATTCGGGCCGCCCTATATCACCATAGGCTTTCTGCAACCCTGAGCTTATTTGACCAGAAGTATACGTAGCCGGCTTACCGCCTACCATGGGAGGCAAATACTAACTGATAGCTTTATGCATAGCATCAGGACTCAACTTTCCGTATGAGAGTACTGGGTAATTAGAGCCGCTGGGTGATCCAGCATGTCATTTTTCGTATATTCCAGCATCTTCCCCAAATATTGAGGCCCGATGTGATGCACCTGGAATCCTTTGTTTAATCCCTGAAGTTCTTGATAAGTAGGACTAATCACGTCAGGTACACTCTGGCCTGTTGCTTTTGCACAAAAATAGGGCTCAGCCTACCATTAATGTAAACGTGGTCTGACCCCGATTTTTTGCTGCTGAGCAGAGCACAACTACCTTTTTTCCCTTTTCAGTGTATGTACGTCACTTAAACTTCCTTACCAAAGCCCAAGACAAATCCTAATAAATAAATAACAAAACACACGAACGCCAGTGCAGCCCGCCCTACTGGATTTGCATCTTTACCTAAACCACCTGGACCAATAGAGACCCAGCCACCTCTCAGGTAGGCAAATACAGCTTGCCCAAACCATAACTGAAGCATCAGCGCGCTAAAAAATGGCCTTGCATCGCCCCAAAATCGAAAAAAGCAATTGAGTAATGCGGCAATCAGCAGCAATAATCCCAATAAATACCTGTATTTGTAGAAAGTCGACTTCATGCTAATTCCCCTTGAAAACATCAATAGCTTTTTCCGCCAATTCGTCCCAGACTTTAGCAACACCCAGTGCATTGGACACTCTCGCTGCTTCACTTGCAGGAATACCTCTGCTAACAGCGAAACGCTCGAAACCAGCGCTTAAGCCATAACTGGTTAATGCTTCCGGGGTTTTGTCGGTCATATAGCTAGACACAAGGGATGCTATTGTTGATCCGTTCGACAGCACAGCTGCTGCCCCCCCTGTAGTAAATACGGCTACGCCACCCATAGCGGTTCCAACATCAGAAACCATCTTGGCATTGCCTGCTTTAATCCATTTCAATGTATTGGGATCGGTGAGATCAATATTAGCGCCCGATGCAATACATTCAGCGCTGCCGCAGGACATATATCTGGGCGTATAAACCACCCCCTCAATTATCACAGGGACCCTGTACCCACCCTTGTCATCTAATGCATACCCCGTCAAGCGATCGCGTTTACCCGTCCCGCCCTGTGGGTATGCGGATGCACCAGCCGTCAGGATACGTGAGAAACCGCTTTCCGCCTCCATCGTCCACGCATAAGCGCCTGTATTTTCCTTGATGTAGGCGATGATTTTGTGGTCACCACCTTCGGGTAACTGAACAAACGTTTTGCCGTCGCCCAAGGGCATCCAATTTCCGCCAGAATCATAGATGCCGTCTTTTGTAGCCACTATGTCGATACCAGGTGTTATGTCTGTCCCTTTGACGAAAGACAGCCGCAACTGCGCTTCAATCTGCTCTGCGGTGTATTTACCACTACTTTTCATAGCCAGCGTTTTTGCGAGCTCTTTCTCTTCCGGGTGCAGTTGCCTGTTGAACTTATCCACCGCCAACGCCGTGCCCCCAGCAACCAAACTACCTTTCACACCATCACGTGCTCCCACGGCGGTTCCGACACCTGCGGCGATCAACGAGGCAATCGCTTTTTGATCAGCTGACGACATATCGCTATTGGCCAGCGCTTTAGCAATAGAGGGCATTAACACCGCAGAGGCGCCAGCGCCCAGCGCGCCACTTTCTACACTACCGCTGGACAAGCCGATTGCCGCACCGGCCAGCGCGTGCAGAAGAACTCGGGCAGCACCGCCTTCAGCCCAGGCAGCCTTGGTCGTGACGTCGGTAGACTTGTCTCTTTGCGTGTCACTTGGACGACAAATCGTTCTATTAGTGTTTCGCCGCTGCTCATAACCGTTCCTAACTAGTAGAGGAATGCAGCCTGAATCACACTGTCCCGAACATCTATTTTTATTGTAGATATTGGAGCGGGCTCTGCGTGATGAGGTGCGCCAGCAAGCTCCCCAGCAGTCGTCGTTGCTTTTGCACCTACAAGTAATCTAGCCAGTCACCGGACTTAACATTCTGTCTCTTCTTAAGTAAGTCCTCGTACCGAGCTTTATTTTTTTCAACATCACCCTCAATATCTATAGAAATAAAACCACGCCCCCTCTCCTCTACAGATAAAGCTGTAGGCTTAATCTTCATCGGCGAAAGCTCTATCAAGACCCCTGAAACCTTAGACTTATGAAATATAAAGCTCTTCCCTCCGGCCAAGGGAAGGATTTCATCCATCACAGAAAACATTATTCCAGGGTTAGAAATTTCAATTTTTTCACCATCTTCATAACTTTCTGAATAGTTCTCTGGAATGAGGAAAAGTTTATAATCAATAACAACCAGCCAGCCCTCCATCCCAACAATATCGCCAATATTCATTATCACTCCCCTATCACAATGGCATTAACGCCTGTTGACATTGCGCCGTCTAACAACCCTTGCTGAACACCTCTTGGCCCGACATACGGGTCTCGTGTCATATAGTAACTTACGCCATCAACAGATTTAACACCATCAACAATAATGAAGTGTTTTCCTTGGCCAGCGGGAACCTGAACGATAACACTCGTTCCTTCTTGCAGTGCTTTGTTTAACTGCTCAGGTAGCATTGAAGTGTTTACAGTATTTTTAACTCCCGCCTTAGATATCACATCTGATAATTCCAGAGTGTTAACGCCGGTCGGCCTGACCCCGTTTACAAAGCTTCCAATTGCATTGTCAAGGCTAATTGCCGCACCCGTTTTGTCAGTAATTGTCATTGCTGCGCAGGCTGGTCCGCATACAGGGGCGTCACCTTGTAAAACAACAGAGCCCTTTGGTTCATATGGGATCGTTTTAGGCGCAACAGTAATACCGCCTGCGCCATCAACAGAAGCACCTGCTGTCCCTTTTGGACCAAGAGCGCCACCTGTTACAGTCTCAACATTCCGCGCCGCCGCCGCCGCCGCAGCATCCGCAGTAGCAGCCACCTCCTTCGCCCCAAGACTGCCAAAGCCTCCCACACCTAACGCCCCACCGCCAGCCATCGCGGCACCAAAAGGCACCTCTGCTGCTGCTATGGTCAGTTCGGTACAAGCTACTGGGTTCATCCCGCAGGCATTTAACAGGGCTGGACCAAGCAACATGCCTCCTGCCACTGTTCCGATTACAACAGCACCACCCGCCAACGTATAAGCAAGGCTTTCACGGCGCTCGGCATACATTTGCGCCGAGCACGCCTCTGCGCTCAGCCCTGCACAGTTTTGCTCCTTGTAGTGCTCGTTTTCAGCGTTGATGCGCTCTTCGGCTTTTTGTTCAAGCGTCTTACCCTCAGTTAATGCAATGGCAATATCAGCCACTGAGTTGTTCTCAACCGCATTGTTGCCAGCCTTTGCACCGGCAAGTGCACCGCTCAGGTCACCTCCTGCAAGCCCGCCTGCCAAGCCCGATGCCAATGTCGAAAGCGCCGATACTGTCTGTTTCTGCTTCTCGCTCAAATTCTCGGTTTTAATACCCGGATACAACTGCGCCGCAATCAACTCCCCCGTGCCAGCTCCTGCGGCGCCGGCAACCGCCGAGTTCCCTTGGGCCTGTGCAACTACAGCACCCAATACCACGTGGGCCATGATTCGGGCGGTATCGTTGTCCTGCGCTGACTGCTTGATGATGTTCGCCAGATAGGGCGCCGACGCGCCTGCGAGGGCGGAGCCGATGTCCCCGCCTGCCAGTCCTTGCAAAGCTGCCGTCACCGCTTGAGCGGCACGTTGATAATCGCCCCCCGTTCCGTACGGTTCCATCACCGTACGGGTCACCTGTGCGGCGATCTCTTTATCCGTCGGCTGGGTATTGCCCTCACGGATAAGCTTGTCGCGCGCGGCCGCTACCGCTTCGGGATCTTTTTGAGCATTGGCCGCGTTAATGGCACCTTGAGTGCGTGTGATATCCGCCGCCTGAGTGCCAATATCCGCAATCAACTGCACCTGCCGCAGCCGTTTCTGCTCTTTCTCCTTATCGAAGATGGGGCTGATGGCGCCGTTGGCGTGTTCAACATCGTGGCTCAGCGTTGCCACGTCCTGCTGCTGTTTGGCAGGGTCGCGGATGTTGAGGGTGCCGTTGGAAATGGCCGAGGACGTGGTGCCGTTGTCGCTGTCGCCGTGGTTGAATCCGACCAAGCTGCCGGTGGGCATATTGCTGATGAACGCGTTGGTGCCATCGCTGCCACTGCTGACGCTGGCGCTCTGCAATTGGCTTGTGTACTCAGCCTTGTTCTTTAAAACGCTCCATCCCAGCGTACCGGTGTTCAGGCGGTTTTTGTCCGGCGTAGCCGTGCTGGCGATCACGCTGCCATCGAGCTGTGTGTGGTTGCCCACGTCAATCTGGTAGCCGCCCTTGCCGCCGAACAGGCCGGTCTGCTCCTGCACACTCTGGTATTTGGAGTCGATCTTGCTTTTGCTGATGCTCAGGTTGGCGCTGGCGCCGCTGCCGATGATGGCGAAACTGACGCCTCCACTGACATCCGTTTGCTTGGACTTGTAGTTATCGGTGTCCTGCAGGCTTTGCAGCGTGAGGTCGCGACCCACGGTGGCGGTGATTTTGTCTGCACTGACTTGCGCGCCTTTGAGGGCAGTGTCTCGTCCGCTGATCAGGCTGACCTGTTTGCCGGCGTCCAGCGTTGTTTCCGTCCAGGTGGTGCCGGTGCCCTTCTCGTTGCCGGTGCCCTTGTTCGCATTGGCGAAGATGCTCAGGCCACTTTCTCCGGAACCCACGCCCAGACTGATGCCAATCGCTCCACCGCTGCTGCTGTTTTTGCCATCGAGCTTTTGATTGTTGGCCGCAGCCTCCAGGCGAATATCGCGCTCCGCAGCCAGCGTCATTTCATTGCTGGCCTGGAGCTTGCTGCCTTGAACGCGGATATCACCGGCGTCTCCCGGCGTGCCATTCCCCTGCGCCACGATGGTGAGGTTATTGCCCGCCGTCAGGTTGCTGCCCTGGCTGAGGGTTTGTTCCTGCGTCTGTTTGGAGTCGGACTTCTGCGACCCCAGGGAGATGCTGATACCTACAAACTGCCCAGCGTTGGCGCCGGTCATACCGCCATTCTGCTGCGCCGCTTGCCACGCCTGCACCCCCGTCAAACCCGCCTTCACACCTTGCAGCGCCGAGAGGCGACCGTCGTCCTCGCTTTTGGCTTGCTTGGCAGTTCGGTAAGCGGAGTCCACCGCGCTACCCACGGTGCCGGAGAGTGCCAGGGTCAAACCACTGGTTTTGCTTTTGGCCGTCTGTTCGCTGCGGTTGTTGTTTTCGGACGCCAGGATGCTGACATTTTGCCCAACCAGGCTGATGTCTTTACCGGCAACCACGTCAGAGCCTTTGATGGTGAGGTCTTTGCCCGCCCGGATATCCACGCTGCCCAGCACGCTGCCGATGTTGCTGGCCCGGGTGGTTTCGGTGCTGCTGGTGAGGGTGTTTTTATTGCTGCTTGAACCCAACGTAACGCCGATGCCGCCGCTGCTCATCAAGCCCGATTTTTTGGTCGAGGACGAATGGCTTTGCTCGAAGGTTTCCGTCGCGCCGTCGATCACCACATTACGCCCGGCAATCAGGCTGGTGGCGTTCGTGGACACCACGTCACTGGCGCTTGTGCCGATGTCTCGACCGGCACGCACGACCACCGTGTCGGCGCTGATGGAGGAACCCCGTTGGGTAATCTGGTTACTGCTGTCGATGCGCGTCTTCTGGCTGCTGGAGAGCAAGCCGTTGCTGGTCTTGGTCTTGCGGTAGTAGCTGTAGTCGCTGTCTTGGGCGGCGTTCAGCGTCAGATCATTGCCCGCATAGAGATAGGCTTCCTTGCCCGCGCTCGCGCGGCTGGCGCTGACGGCGAGGTCGTTGCCTGCACTCAGGGAGAGATTGTCGCCGGCCACCAATGAGGTGCCTACCTGCTGAACGTGATCCTCTTTGCTGGTCACCTTCTTGGAATTAAACGCCGAATGCTGTTCATTCGCCGCCGAAGCCAGGTTCACATTGCCCTTGGCCACCAACGCCAGATCACGCGTGGCATTCAACTGGCTGCCGATGGCGCTGATGTCCCGTGCCGCCACAATCTGGAAGTCCCGCCCGGCTTCTACCACCGTGCCGTACTGGGTCACGTTGCTGCTGCGTGAGTAGGTGCTGACGACATTGGCGTTACGTTGTTCGGCGGTGACGAGGTTCACGTCACGCCCGGCCTGGATGCGGGTGTCGGTACCGCTCTTGAGTACACCGCCGGTGCTGTTGACGTCGCGACCGGCTTGCAGGGTCAGGCTGTTGGCGGCTTCGATGCGCGCGGCGTTGTCGACGAAGTCGGTGCGTTCGGTGCGATAGCCGCTGCTGCTCTGGTGGCTGGTGACGGTGCGTTCGTTGAGCACATCGCCATTTACCGCGCGCACGCTGACGTCGCGCCCGCTGATGATGCCGCCGGCGCGGTTGGTGAGGCTGTTGCCGGCCAGCAGGTCGAGACGGTTGCCCGCTGCGATGAGGCCACTGTTGACCATGTTGCGCCCGGCGCTGGCGGCCAGGTTCTGGGTGGCACGCAGAGTGCCGACGTTGGTGAGGTCGGTGCCGCTGACCAGGCTCAGGTCGCTGCCGGTGATCAACGCGCCATTGGGCGCCAGGCGGTTGTTGGCCTGGGCCAGGTAGAGCACCGGCACCAGCACTTGCTGGCCGGCGACGGTGGCGTTTTCCATCCACACGATGTCGTGGGTCAGGGCCGCGACTTGTTCGGCGGTGAGGCTTACACCCACCGACAAATTGAGCGCCTGACGGCTGCCGATGGCGTTGTCCATCAGGTACTTGAACATCGCCGTGTCGCTGGTTTGGCCGTCGATGAAGCGCTGGCCGGTGCGGGCAATGACCGCTTGCTGGATCAGGCGCTGTTCATAGAGGCCGTCGCCCAGGCGTTTTTGCGCCTGGTCGGGGTCGTAGCCGAGCTTGGACAGCATGTAATCGGAACTGAGGAACTGGCCGAGATTGGTCAGCTGCGGGTTGGTTTCGATCAGGTATTTCTGTGGGTTGGAGACGAACTGGCTGTCCGGCAGGCCTTGCACGCGGTTGATGTTGACACCGTCGGCCGAGGTGCCGGCGGCGGGTACAACCGGCCCGGAAGCCGGGGCTCGGTCTACACTGCCGCCGCCCAGGGTCCAGCCTTGCGGGCCGGCACTGGCCGGCGCGCTGGCGCTTTGGCCGCTGAGGCGGAACAGGCCGCCCTGCCCGGTGGGCAAGGTAAAGCCGGGCAAGCTCAGCGGGTTGATCTGCTGCTGGGCCAGGTCCGCAGGCAATTGCGCGTTGAGGGTGACGCGGGTCGAGTAACCGTTGGCGGCACTGGCGCCGGTTGCGCCGGTGGTGGTTTTTGCACCCGCCCCGATGTAGGTGTAACCCGGGCGCACCACGCTGTTGTCGATACCGGCCTGCGCCTTGACGTCCACCGCGCCGCCAGCCTGAATCACGGCAGCGTAACGCTGATCATCGCTGGCGATTTTGGTGACTTTGCCGAACTGGGTGCGCTCGATCTCCATCATGCCGATGAAGTTGGCCACCGTGGCCTCAAGGCCGCCGAGGTCATTGGGGTTGTAACCGGCGCTTTTGTACCAGTATTTGTTGGTGAGTGCGGCGGCTGCATCGAACCAGCGTCCAGGGTGCTTGGTGCGCTCTGACGTGAAAAGACGATAGGTCTCGGTCTCGCCGATTTCGATGCCGGTGTTGACCAGGTTGTTCAGGCGCGCGGTGAAGTTACCGCCGGCCGCGATCGAGCTGCTGCTGTTGAGCAGGTCGCCACCCGCCAGGGTCATGTTGCGCCCGGCGGTGATACTCGAACCGGCACTGGCGGCGGTCACTTCCAGCTTGTCGCGGGTCAGCAACTCCCACACGTAGTTGCGCGGGGTGCCGCCTGCTTTGCAGTCACCGGCGTTGACGTACTTGATGCACGCGCCCTCGGTGGCCGAGGCGGTGTAGACACCCGCGTCGTTGACGGTGAGTACCGCACGTTCGTTTTTGATCGTAGCGGCGGTGAGGGTCAGGTCACCGTCACTTTGCATGCTCGATGAGCTGTTGATAATGCTGTCGGCCAGGCCGCCCTTGCCGTCGCGATCGACACTCAGGTTGCCCATGCTGTAGAGGTCGCCGTAGCTGTTGTTCAGCGACGCCACGCGCAGGCTCATGTCGGCGCCGCTGAAGATCAGGCCGTGGTCGTTGAGCAATGCGCCGGTGTTGACCGTGAGCGTTTGCCCGCTGCCGAGCGTGGCGAAGTTGTTGAGCGCGCCCGCGTTGATCAGCAGGTCGGTGGCCGAGGTCAGGCGGCCGCGGTTGTTCAGGGTGCCGCTGAGGGTGGCGCGGGTCACGCCACCGCCGGCGATGCTGGCGGTGTCACTCAAGTTGGCCTGGGCGGCGGTCAGGTTCAGTTTGCCCAGGCTGCTGATGCGCCCGCTGCTGTTCAGCGCGCCGCTCAAGCTCAGGTCAAGGTCGCCGTCGCTGGCGATAAGGCCGTTGGTGGACCAGTTGCCACCGCTGCCGATAAAGCGTCGGGCGCCGAGCAATTGACCGGTCGCGGTCTGTTCGAGGCTGTTGACGTTGACGGTCAGTTGCCCGGCCTGGATCACGCTGCTGTTGGTCCAGGTGTCCTGGGCGATGGTCAGGTCGCCACGGGTGACCAGGCTGCCGCCTACATCGTTGAGATTGCGCGGCGCGATGCCGAAGGTGCCGGTGCCCACATGCAGCACATTGCCGCCGAGGTTCTGCAGGCGGTCGGCGTCCAGGGTCAGGTTGGTGTTGGCCGTTTCCAGCACGCCGTTGCGGTTGTCGAACAGCCCGCCAATGGCGAACTCGGTGGTGCCGCTGTTACCCAGTGCGCGCAGGCGGCCGGTCTGGTTGTCCAGGCTGGCGGCGCGGACCTTGAGGGTGGATTCGCTTTCGATGATGCCCAGGCGGTTATTCAACGCGCCGCTGAGGTCCAGGTCGATCTGCTGGCCGGCGATCTGGCCATCGTTGTCGCCGCTGTTATCGAAGTCATGCCCGACCACGCGCATCAGGCCTTTGGCATAGAGCCCGCCGTTGCGGTTGTCGAAATTGCCGGTGGTGACCAACGCGTTGCCGCCCTGCGCCGCGATGCGCCCGCCGTAGTTGTCTACGCTGCCGGCTTGCAGGTTGAGGCTTTGCCCCTGCATCACGCCGCCCTGGCGGTTGTTATTAAGGTCGTAACCGTTGCGCAGCACGCCGACCACTTGGGTTTGCAGTGCGGCCTTGAGGCTGGCGAGGGTGCCGCCACGGTTGTCGAGGCTGGCCGCGTTGACATGCAAGTCACCGGCCTGGGCAATCAGTTTGCCGCTCTGGTTATCCAGCGTGTCGGCCACGTTGGCGGTCATGGCGCCCTGGCTTTGCACGGTGCCTTTGCCATTGTCCAGGCGGTTGGCGCTGAGCAGCAGGTCGGCGTTCTGGCTGTAGATCAAGCCGTCGTTGCCGTTCTGCACCAGGCCGCCGGCGGTCAGGCTCAAGCGTTCGTTGGCGGCCAGGGTGCCACGGTTGCGGTTGTCCAGGCCGCCGGTCAGCAGGGTCAACAAGCCTTGGCTGGCGATCTGGCCACCCTGGTTGTTGATCTGCGCCGCGCGGCTGATCAGCAGTGGGCCACCGCTGGCCAGTTTGCCGTTGGTGTTGGTCAGGGTGGCGAGCAGGTCGAGAGTGGTGGCGGTGCCGCCACTGATACTGCCGGCGCTGTTGTCCAGGTTTTGCGTGTTCAGGCTCAAGGCCGCGCCGCTGTCGATCACGCCGCCCTGGGCGTTGTTCAGCAAGCCGCCGACGGTCAGCGTCTGCCCGGCCGCGCTGGAAAGTACGCCTTTGCTGCTGTTGTCCAGTTCGCCCGCGTTGACGGTCAAGGCTTTCTGGCTGACCAACGCGCCGCCTGCGCTGTTGAGCAGGCTGGCGGTCAGCGTGGCATTGAGGTCGCCGTATCGGCTCGACAAGGTGCCGCCGTTGCGGTTATCCAGGTTCGCACCGCTGACCGTCAAACCCTGCCAGCCGGACATCAGGCCATTCTGGTTGATCAGGTTTTCGGCATTGAGCACCAGCAGGTTATTGCTGATCAGCTTGCCGTTGCTGTTATTCAACGTGCGGCCTTTGAGGTTCAGGGTTTGCGCGCTGGAGAGTTCGCCGCCCTGGTTGCCGAGGTCACGCAGGTGGTTGATGCTCAGGTTGCCGGCGGTGGTGATCAGGCCACCGGTGTTGTTCAGGTCGCCGGTGGCGGTGCCGAAGTCCAGGGCAATCGCGCTGCCCAGCAGCGAGCCGTTCTGGTTGGCCAGGCTCGCGGTATTGATGCTCAGAAGGTTGGCTGCGTTGATCAGGCCCTGGGCCTGGTTGGCCAATGGGCCGCTCACGTTGAGCAGGGTGTCGCCACGGCTGGTGAGGGTGCCGCCGCTGTTGTCCAGGCTGGCGGCGCTTGCGTCAACCGCAGCCGCAGCAATCATACCCTTGACGTTAGCCAGGGCCTGGCCGATGCGCAGAGTCAGGGCGGCGTTGCTCAGCAGTTTGCCGCTGCTGTTATCGAGGTTGTCGGCGGTGAGTGTGAAGGCCTGGCTGCTGGAAATCTCGCCGCCCTGGTTATGCACATCCTTGAGGTTGTTGAGCATCAGCAACGGCGCGTTGATCAGCCCGCTCTGGTTGTTGAACTGACCACGGTTGAGGTCCAGGGTCAGGGCCTGCGCGCTGGTGATCTGCCCGCCTTGCTGGTTGTTCAGGTCGGCGGTGCTGATGTGCGCGGCCTGGCGCGCGCTCAGGGTGCCTTGTTGGCTGTTGTCGACGCTTGCGCTGGTCAGGGTCAGGGTGCCGTCAGTCACCAGGCGCCCGCCCTGGTTGTCCACCGCGTCACGGGCGCCGATGCTCAGCGGGCCGGCGCTGGAGAGCGCGCCACCACGGTTGACCAGGGTGCCCGTGGTCACGGTGAGCAGCCCTTCGCTGCTGATCAGGCCCTGGTTGCGGTTGAGCAATTGATCGACGTTCAGGTTCAGCCCAGTGCCGGCCACTACCAGGCCGCCATCGCTGTTATCCAGTTGCGTGCCGTTCACCGCCACGCCCGCACGGCTGGAGAGCTCGCCGTTGCGGTTGTCGATGTTGGCGACGTCGATCTGCACGCCGCCGGTGCTGGCGACCAGGCCTTTCTGGCGGTTGTCCAGGCGATTACCGGTGAGGTGAAGAACGCCCTGGCTGGTGACGCGCCCGTTCTGGTTGTCGAGCGTGCCGGCGTTGAGGCTCAACGCCTTGCCCGCCGTGACCAGGCCCGCGACGTTGTCCAGGGTGGTCACCGTCAGGTTGGCAGTGTCCAGGCTGGAGATTTCGCCGCCGGTATTTTGCACCGTGCCCAGCGTGGCAGTCAGCGGCCCGTTACTGGCGATCAATCCGCCCTGGCCGTTCTGCAGCGCGCCGGCGTCGATAGCCAGCGCGGTGTTGCTGAGGACTCGTCCGTTGTTGCGGTTATCGACGGCCGCCGCCGTCACGCGGGCGCCTTGCCGGGCGCTGAGGGTGCCGCCCTGGTTGTTCAAGGCCTGGGAATCGACGCTCAAGCTGCGGCTGGCGATCACGCTGGCGCCGTTGTTGTTGATGGCCTGGCCGCGCAGGCTGACGTCGCCTGTGGTGTTGCGGGTGTTATCGGCGTTGACGCCGGCTTCGATGATGTCTGCGTTGGTCAGCGTGCCGCCGCTGGACAGCGCAATGCGGTCACGTGCGGCCAGGCTTTTGCGACTGTTGAGATCGCCCTGGGTTTGCACCTCCAGAGCGGTACCGGCATAAATTGGTCCCTGGGCGTCAAGGCTGGCGGCTTTGACATTGATTGCGCCGCTGGCAGCGGTCTGCGCCATGCTCAAGCGCCCATTGGCATCAAGCTGGATATCCCCACCACTGGCCGCCAAGGTGCCGTCGAGCTTCACGCCCACACCGGCTTCGGTGCCCACCAGTTTGATCGCGCCGGCGTACATGCCGCCCAGGGCCGACGAGTCGATCGCCAGCTCGGGTTTGGCGCTGCCGTCATCAGCGCGGGCGGTGGTTTTCAGGCTTTGTGCATCGACGTCGTTGCGCCCGGCGATGACGTTGAGTTCGCGGGCGTTGATTTGTGCGTTGATCTTGGCCGAGCGGGTGATGATGTCGAAGCGGTCGACGTTGCTGGCGTTCAGGCCTTCGCCGTCGATGGTCACCGCGCCGCCATCGACCTGGTAGCTTTTCAGCTGGCCGGTCGGGTCGATGATGGGTTTGCCGGTGGTGAGGGTGACGTTGGGGGTGTTGATGAAGCCGCAACCGGCGCAGGTCACGCCGTACGGGTTGGCCACGATGACCTTGGCCGACTGCCCCGCCACTTCGGTATAACCGCGCAACTGACTGGCGCTGCCGCCG